>JAHKLP010000021.1 GCA_020855015.1 Methanobacterium sp. | reverse complement strand
CTCCTGTAAAGCAGCCTGATAAGCATGTTCAGTTATATTTTTATCATCAAACAATCCCTTCAATTCAAAAGTAATGTTTTTAACTGTTATCCGGTCACCTTTATTCCGCAGACGAGCATAGGCCATGAGGATGATGGGATCGTCCTGTGCCAGGTCATAGATAGATAGCGGTGGATGAGCTTCTGGTTCAGGTTTAATAGTTGCACCTATAACCTGTAAATTGACGGTTTTAGCATCAGGGTTATCTGATTGCAGTGCCTTTACAGTGACACTGGATACTGATTCGTTCACTGTTTTCCGGAATCTGCTGAAATTTACAGAGTAATTCTCCTGCCAGTTCAAGGGGGTTTTGTTCACCACATGATTCAGGCTGTCCACTAAATTGTAGAAAACACCACCATTCTCACCATAAACATTATCTGTTTCAGGATAGTAAGGAGTGGCCAATTCACACACCCATTTGGCACGATTTTTAAGGTCGGTTATTATGATATAGAATTCAGCTACTTCTCTTTTACCCATGGGTACTGTTTTGAATTCTCCCACAACAATTTCACCAGTGATTTCGTCACCTGGTTTGAGTTCACCTAAAAATTTAGTTTCATAATCTTCCATGTCTTCATTATCAGTTAAACCAAAATCTAACATTACAATAACCCCATTATCTTATTAGATCCCACAAATTAAATAACTTTTCCAACCAATTCCCCCCAAATAAATGAACCACTCTTAAACTAGAATGTTCAGGGTCTTTAAAATTTTTCTAATACCCCGTCTGGTGCTCATCATGTTACCCAACAAGGTGCCAGTGGTCAGGCTAAGGATCATTGCGGTTAAGGGAGCACCCTGAACCCATTGCTGAAGAAAATATGTTCTGGTGAAAATGAAAATAAGATAACATATCAGGATCACAGCACCAATCTTATCAATATGCCCAATAACCAAGTTAGTTTCATCATCCCAGCTCAAATGATACATTCGACTGGCCAGGATTCCAACCCCAAATCCAATCAATATGCCACCAATAGCCCAAGAAAACATAAAAACACCAGTAAACACTTCATAGATTATTACAGCTACCATGATCAAGATAAATACAAGATAGGTTTGCAGGCGCTTTTTAAGACGCAGGTCTACATGGGCAGATGTTGAGTGGTGGTTTTTTCCTTTCATAATTAACCTTATAAATATCTTGTTTACTCTTTTATATAATAAAAAGATGAAAATAACAATCTAAAAATTTAATAGGATTAAAAAAAGATTATAGTCTTCTAGGAGACTGAAGGTAGATAAAATGGGTTATTTGATTTGCAGTAAATGCAAGATTTACTATAAACTGGAATCCGGTGAGTCTAAAAAAGACTTTGCCAGTGAATGTAATTGTGGCAGTAAACTAAGGTATGTTGAAAAATTGGATATTGTTGATCCCAGCTGGAGGCAAACTCCCATCCAGAGAAAACCAACAACAACTGAAATCCTAAAGAAGAAAGTACAATCACTGCGTAATGCCCTGGATACTAAGATTAAAAATCCCATAATCCAGTTTTACAATAACTTAAGATACAGATTCCAAAACACCAGCAACTGGAATAATAATTATAACACCCACCAGGGGATGCAAGCCGGTTTTATTAGTTCAGTTATGAATGAGCTAAACTTGAATAACCTCCAATGGACTTTAATAATCCCGTTTACCATACTAATCACCATAATTTTAACCATTGACCAGGGAATCCTTACACTATTAATATTCATCTTGTTAGCGGCATTGGGTTACTTAATTAAAGATCCGGTGGTTGGTGCAAAAAATGCCCTAATCACTGGCGTTATCTCATTCTTTTTAGGAAGTCTCCTCACCGGATCATTCCTCTTTTTAATCCCACTAACCATAGTAGGAGCCATTAATGGGGCTGTGTGTGGATTTATAGGAGGATATCTTAGAACAAGACCATAATTCAAATTGAAAACTCATAATCAGTGAAGGCACATAATCAAATCCGATATTATCACATGCAATGGGGTTAATGTAAAACCATAATGTGTGCTTATTAACAACAAAGTAAAAACTAATTTTATGGATCACAGGCACCGGAACAGAGTCTTAACACTGATTTTTATTGGCGTCTTCATGGGATCCCTGGATATTGGGATCGTTGGACCGGCACTCCCCGCTATACAGGGACAATTCGGTGTAGGTGAACGTCTGGTTTCCTGGATATTTGCCATATACATCCTCTTTTTCATGATCGGCACGCCTTTAATGGCTAAATTGTCAGATATTTATGGTAGGAGAAGTATTTATGTTCTGGATATTTTCATCTTTGCATTGGGTTCAGTGATAACCATCACTGCTTTAAACATGGAACAGTTACTTATTGGAAGGGCCATTCAGGGCTTCGGAGCTGGAGGAATTTTTCCAGTGGCCAGTGCCTTTATCGGAGACACATTTCCTCCTGAAAAAAGAGGAGGAGCACTGGGAATTATTGGATCAGTTTGGGGGTTATCTGGCATATTAGGCCCCATAATCGGCGCATTACTCCTTCCTTATGGCTGGCAATGGCTTTTCATCATTAACATACCCATAGCTGCTGTTATTATTGTGCTCAGTTTTCTCATTTTACCTTCATCTAAAGGTAGAAAAGATGTTAGCTTTGACTGGCAGGGTACAATTGTTTTCGCACTGATGGTGGGGTCCCTGGCTCTGGGAGTCAACCAGATTGACACCAATAATGTGATGGGTAGTGTGGAATCCATTTATGTATGGCCTTTTTTAGTCCTTGCCGTTTTATTATTGCCTTTATTGGTGAGGGTAGAACGGAAGTCTCAGGATCCAGTTATTCAGATTGACCTTTATCAGAGTTTAGAGGTGAAATTAGCCACCAGCATTGCCATTGGAACTGGTTTATGCCAGATTGCCATTGTATTTATGCCAGCCCTGGCAGTAATTGCCCTATCCTTATCCACCTCAGAGGCCAGTTTAATGGTCATACCCCTGGTTCTAGCTCTGGGAGCAAGTGCACCTATTATAGGGAGACTTTTGGATAAATTCGGCACTAAGATAGTTATGTTTGCCGGCACATTCATCCTGGTTATTGGTCTTTTTTCTTTGAGCTTCTTTGCCAGCAACTTTTACTTATTCATAATTTCTGGTGTGGTAACTGGTCTGGGTTTAGGGACAGTGCTTGGCTCACCTCTGCGGTACATCATGCTAACCGAAAGCCCCCCAGAAAAACGTGCCTCAGGCCAGGCCCTGATCAACTTCAACTCCAGCACTGGTCAATTAGTAGGAGGTGCTCTTGTAGGGGCGGTGATAGGTTCCCAGTTAGATAAACTGGTTGGTTACCAATCAGCATATATCTTAATTGCCATTATCGCCATTATTATGATGTTATTAACTTTAGGATTGAAAAATCGTGCTGACCAGTTAGAAACCATGAAAGACAATTCAAACTAAAAGCTCACCTAAAACTAACATTCATCCTATAACTTAACAGATCATTAATTATGAATCAAATTATTAAAAAATTATCTATGCCGAATTAGCATTATTTAAGGTTAGATAAACCTATTCTGAGCCGATATGGGGTTATAAAATTTTTTTACTTGATCAAAGTAGAGAAGGGATGATTTTTTAATAATAAATCATTGGTACATGATAAATAAGATTTAATATAAATATTAACATAGTAGACATGAGTTGATACTATTGGCAGATATAAAAATTATCCTGGTAGAAGATGAGAATATAGACGCCATGGATATACAGGAAACATTGGAATCACTTAATTATGAAGTTCCTTATGTTGCTTCCACTGGCATAGATGCAATAAAACATATCGTAAAAATCATGCCGGACCTTATTTTGATAGATATCGTTCTTAAAGGAGAAATGGACGGTATTGAGTTGGCTTATAAAATTAAAGACCTCGATATACCATTTATATTCTTAACAGCTCATTCTGAAGAAGATACAATAAAAAGAGCCATGAGAACTGATCCTTATGGTTATCTCATCAAACCCTTTGATAAAAATAAACTAAAATTTTCCATTGATCACGCCATTTATAAAAAGCAGATGGAGCTTGAAACAGCTAAACAAGTTTCCATAACCAGGGCCATAAATAAAGTCCTTCAGGAGGCATTAATTAGTAAATCTCCTTATGATGTTGCCAGAATATGTTTAGAGGTGGCCCAGGAATTAACTGGAAGTAAATTTGGATTCATGGGTGAAGTCAACTCTGCAGGCCGTTTTGATACCTTTGCAATAAGTGACCCTGGTTGGGCGGAATGTATCATGCCCAAAACAAGAGCAGTTAAACAAATAGTTGACATGAAAATCAGGGGCTATGGGCACAGGGCCATTCGCACTGAAAAACCAGTGATTGTCAATGATCCCCGATCAGATCCTGAAAGGCTGGGCGAACCTGAAGGCCACCCTAAAATAACATCTTTCATGGGAATACCCCTAAAACAGGGCGATAAAACCGTTGGCATGATTGCCTTAGCCAATAAAAAATCAGGTTACAACCAGGACGATTCGTATGCTATTGAAACGCTTTCAGTTGCATTTATGGAAGCTTTAAACAGCAAAAAAACTGAAATAACCCTGAAAAAGAGTGAAGAACGTTTTCGTGCCGTGGCAGAATCTGCAGTTGATGCTATAGTTACTACAAATGTGGATGGGATAAT
>JAHKLP010000042.1 GCA_020855015.1 Methanobacterium sp. | reverse complement strand
GGGTAATAAAGAATAAAGTATTATCCTGTGAAACTAACATTGATGATGTGGTTCTTTTTGTATTAAAGGCAGATTAGTTATCATTATTTTTTAAAATAAATGTTCCAGGAGAATTTTAAAGCCAATCCCAATTAGAATCAGCCCCCCTATGATCTCTATTTTTCCTTCAAATAGGTGTCCAACTCTTTTTCCAATGTAAACTCCCAGAAAGGATAATCCAAAGGTTACCAGACCTATAACTATGATTGGTAATAGTATGTTGGTGTTTAAAAAGGCGAAGGTCACTCCCACTGCAAAAGCATCAATACTGGTGGCCACCGAAAGGATTAAAATATCTTTAATTGAAAAAATCTGGCATATTTCTTCATCTTCATCCTGGAATATGCCCTCATAGAGCATTTTTCCCCCAATCAATAATAGGAGGAGAAATGCTATCCATGGTGCCCAGACTGAAACAATAACTGCTAATTGTTTCCCTGAAAACCAACCTACAACAGGCATTAACGCCTGAAACCCACCAAAAAATAGTGCAATGATGAATGCATATTTGAAATTGCACTTAAGTAGCATGCCTCTTGTTATAGACACGCTGAAAGCGTCCATGGCCAGTCCAACAGCTATCAAAAATATGGAGAGGATATCCATAAGTTTATCCTGTTTATACTTCTTAATATAATTATAAACCAAATCTAAAAAAGATGTGCATATAATTCTGAAGATTGATTATCAATAAATTTAACAAGTTGTTATGAAATAAGAAATATTTACAGCTTGTTGTCTTTTTAAACTTAGTTTTAGGTGATTTTAGTTGGAGAAAAATAATTCTGATGATAATGAAATACTCATTCTACTTGAAAAAGGCAATAAACTTTTTCAAAATGGGGATTTTAAGGCTGCTCTTCTGTATTTTGATGAGGCACTCCTTGTTGATCCAAAGAATAGTAAAATATGGGATAATCGCGGAGTTGCTCTTTCTCGTGTTGGGCTTCAGGATGAGGCCTTTGAATCATTTGAAGTTGCTCTAGATCTTGAACCTGATAATTCACAAGCATGGTCTAATCTGGGGGTGTTGTATGCATCCCAGGGACGATATGAAGAGGCAGTAAATTCTCTTGAACATTCTCTTGAAATTGTGCGTGATAATGATGAGGTCTGGAATAATTATGGCACAGCATTGTTCAGTTTAGGTAAATATGAGGAAGCATTAGATTCTTTTAATCATGCACTTGAGTTGAATCCGGATAATGCTCAGGCATGGGCTGGTAAGGGATCAGCACTTAATTTCATTGGTGATTATGGGGAAGCAATTAATTCCCTGGAAACCTTTATTAAACTTGCATCCAACAATCTCACTCCCCAGGTAGAGGAGGCATGGGCGTTATTATTTGAATTAAAAATGAAACTAGGCAAAAAGGAGGATAAACCAAACGAGTAATAGTATAATTACAAATAATATTAATAAAAAGCTTCCAGAGATGAATAGGGGTTTGTAGGGGGGAAAAATGGCTTCAATTCTCTGGAAGCATATTTCTGGTTCCATCCAAAAATAGAGTTAATCTGGGTTGAAACCAGGATGGGTTCAATGTGTGTAGTATTACTAATAGGTAACCCCGGAGGTGTGCATAGGATTACCTATTTATTGTGAATATCATCACACAAAATGTGTATAGTGTACACACTTATATATAGTTTGCGGCTGTATTATGTGGGCTAAAATATTTATTATTAATCTTTTTTTTAGATAGGGCCAAACAAGATAATCATTAAAATGCCCAAGACTAATATATTTAACAATCAATGAGCTTTGGCAGTATTGTCTTAATACTTTTCATATTCTCTTCTCTCAGTGAAAGGACACGTCTTTTTCCTTCAAAATCGAATTTAAAACGAGTGATTGGAGAACCAAATTCAATATTGCTGATTTCAGTTAGGGGATATTTTAAAACCTTACCTGTTCTACGGGTACCCCAGAATGATTTTCGGTATTCTATGATACAGTTTTCGGTTAACTCCAGGTCAAAAAAATCATCTTCAAAGAATAAAAGGATGTTAGTCAAGTCCCGTTCACATACTAAGCAATATTCTGCATCATCTGGGTTTGCAATCCCACATTCGGGACAGATTAAATTAAAACCAGGAATTTCCGGGTTATCATCTGGAAAATCCATAATATCACTTTATTCCATTTGGCTGGCGGATATCACATTAAACATCTTATTGATAAATAATATAGTTAATTCATTATTATTATATAATCTCTTGTTAAATTCGTTGCCTATGATTCATCATGTTCCATTTTTATAGAATGGGGAATACAAAAAAAGTATCCTGAAGGGGAACGGCGGCGGATGTTCCCTTTCAGGACAGGGGTTTGTTAAGGTGGTGGATAGGGTAAAATCCGATCTATGCAAAAATATATATGAACTTTTCCACCTTGTTCATATAAAAAAGCAATCTTTTCATTGCTTAGCCGGATACTTACCTCTAACCATTAAGTCTATTCACAAACAATTATAATTTAAATTTATTAACTGTGAAAGATTTCACAAAAATGCAGATTATACTGTGTAAGCCATCACAATATAATTTTTCAATATCTTAAAAAGGATAATAGTCATTATAAACGAATTAATCAATGTGAATTCAAATAATTTATTCTAAAAATAGAATAAAATTAATTTAAACATATTTTATCTATTATTATAATATATGCCATCATTTCGGATAGCAGAAATATCAGTTGCAATCCCAACCCTTCGGAAAATCTCCTTGTTTTGATTGATAACTGGAAAGGCCCTTACCTTAATCCATACTTCCTGACCATCAGGACGTATAACTCGGCATTCTGTTTCTTCTCTATTTTGGGATGTTTTCTCATTTTTTCCGAAAATGTGGGAAACAAATTTATCCTTATCATGGGGATGAATGGACTCGATCCAAGATCTGGGGTTTTGATAAAGATTTTCAATGGATTGGCCCCATATTTTATGGTAAGAAGGACTCATGTATAGGATCTGTCCGGTGAGTGGATCAATGAGCCAGAAAACTTCGTCAATGTTCTGGGCCATTAACTGGAATATGTCTTCTCTCATTTTAAGTTTAAATTCATTTAATTTCCTCTGGGTGATGTCCCTGATAATGAAGGTGGTGAAGATCTCATCATCGGTTTTCCAAGTGTTGAGTGACATTTCCAATGGGAATTCGCTACCATCTTTTCTCATTCCGTATGACTCGAATACATTTCCCGGTTCAAGGTTATGTTGATTATAATAATCTAGTTTGATTTGGAAATCTTCAATATAACGTTTGGGTATCAGAGTATCCAGATATTCGCCTAAAATCTCTTCTTCACTATATTCAAAAATTCTTTCCAGGCTACGATTGCAGAACACGATTTTTTCATCAATATCAACCATTATAATGGCATCTATTGCAGTTTCAGCCAGGTTACGGAACTTTTCCTCACTGGTTTTCAGGATGTTTTCAAACTTTTTCCGGTCGGTTATATCATTCAACACCCCGCTTAAACCAATAACATTTCCCTCATGATTTTTAATGGCATTAGCTCTCAATGATACTGGAAAAACCCTTCCAGATTTATTTACCATTTCTAATTCACCATTCCAATCATTCCCTGCCATTATTATTCTGAGAATACGGTTTCCCAGCTTTTGATCTGCGAAAAG
>JAHKLP010000057.1 GCA_020855015.1 Methanobacterium sp. | reverse complement strand
CCATCATTATCACTGAGGTGTATATGTTTTATTCGTGGGCAAAGAAACATTTCATCAACTGAAAATCCTGAATTATGGGCATGTCCAACATCCAAAGTCATATATGCATTTATATCATTCAATAATGAGTTTAATTCCTTTAAATCCTGGAATAGGAGACCATCTATTACTGGCATGTTTTCCACACACATAAAAATCCCGCAATCCTCGGCATAGGAGGAAAGTTCACTTAAAGATTCTAAATTGCACTGAAAAATCTTTTTTCCTATCCTGCGACCCATAACGGGCATATTTCCAGGATGCACCACAACTAACTCCGCATTCCAATCTACAGCCCGGTCCATTGACTTTTTAACTTCAGCAATTGATGATTTTCTTATGGTCTGGTTGTGGGATGCCAGGTTAAGGTCAGATAAAGGTGCATGAACAGTAAGTTTTACTTGGTATGATTCCAGAACACCATCATCTATTTCGTCATAGGGATATTCATTGATTATTTCACAGTAATCAATATTCTGGGTCTCAAGAGAATGCAGTACTTCTTCAATGGGTTGGGGATAAAGAGCCAGTGTTGAAACTCCAATCTTCATAGATTATACTCCTATTAAGTTTGCATGCAATGATAAAATTTTCATAATATTTTTTAGATATATTTTTGGAATGATATTTTTTCAAAAAAAAGATTTTTACTTTAATCTCTTCTAATTCTGGCTTGAATAGAAAGATTGTTCTTTTCAGCGTTTATTATTATCTCGGCCAGTTCAATATCCTTTTTTATTTTAATGGTGCCTTTTTTACCCACAGTGGCTGTGAAAAGATAATCTTCATCCACCAGTATATCAAAAGGAGTTCCTACCACATCTTTACCGAAATTTAAAACAACATAGTTACCTGAAAGTTCCACTTGAACTGGCATGTAATCAGAGGATAATAATTCTGGAATGTGACCACTTCTTTGTCGGGGTTTTGCCTGTCCTTTCTTGGCTTCCAAAGACTCCACACCAATGCTAATACCAACCTTACCCTCTAATTCTTCAATATTTCTACCCCTTTTACCAATGAGTTGGGGAATTGCATCCTCATTCACCCATACAGTGGCCCGACGGTCTGATTTCATATCCACTTCAACCCTGCCCTGCACCACTTTTTTAACTTCTTTTATGATCTCCTTTTCTGCCATCTTCTGAATAGGGGTCTTCTCTAACTGTGTTCTTCCCACATCCATGACGATGGTCTGTTCCCCATAAGTGTAGATCTCATGTGCCAGATCCCCAGTTTCAAAGTCTCTGATTTCGATAACTGGTCTGGAAAGATCTGCCTCTAACATTCCACTGGGAACTTTAACTGTTAGTTTTACATCGTAAATTGCTGCCACTTTTCCTTCGTTAATGTAGATGGTGGTATCTACAATGGATGGAATCATGCCCAACTCGACCCGGCCAATAATTCTTTGTATGGCATCAATGGGCCGGGTGGCGTGTACCACTCCAATCATACCCACTCCAGCCAGTCGCATATCAGCGAAGATGCGGAAATCCTTGGTTTTACGCAGTTCATCATATATTGTGTAATCCGGCCGTACCAGCAGTAATATGTCGGCAGTTTTTCCCATATCTTTCTCCAGAGGTGCATATTGGGTGATCTCATCTCCCACTTGCAAATCACGGGGTGATTCCATGGTCTTTACAATTGCACCCATTTTCTGGTAGAATTCAGCAGCCGCCTGAGCAAACGTAGTTTTACCAGCTCCTGGAGGCCCTGCAATAAGTATGCCCTTGGCACTGTTTTTTAATCTATCAACAAGTCTTTCAGGTAGCCGGTAATTGTCAATAGAAACCTTGGCCACTGGTCGAACAATAGTTATTTCCATACCATCAGAAAATGGTGGCCGGGCAATGGAGATACGGTACTCCCGGAACTGCACCACTGTGGCCCCCTCCCTTTCAATCTCAATGAAACTTTTAAAATCACTTTTAGCCCTTTCTACTATCTCACGCGACATATATTCGATTTTTCCATGGGTTAAGGGTTTAGATCCTATTCTAACCAGCTTTATCTTACCGGGTTTACCTTTTTTAGCCAGCGGAACCACATTCTCTTTAAGGTGAACCGACATGGTGTTTTTATCAAAATATTTGGTTATTTCAATATCACCATACTCGAGCATTTCTGGTTTGAGATAAACAGCATTAAGGCCCTGGGCTTCTGCCACTTCTCTTTGAACCCGGTCACTGGTTATGAGGGTTGCTTTGTTTTTCCCGGCTGTATCTCGAATCATGGCATCGATTTCCCCTCCTCTGGCCAGTGATATCTCTTCCAGAGTTGGCCGGCGTCCCACATAGCTCAAGTGTATTTTACCATGACCATGCAGTTTCTGCAAATTTTTGAGTTCTTCTAATCCGTTGTATCCGCTGTCTCTTCCCTTATTAGCTTGATTTTCTAATTCAGATACAACAGCTTCTGGAATTATCACCTCACATCCCTTGTAGTCTTCTTCCTGTACTAAACGGGTGATTCTGCCATCCACTATAACACTTGTATCTGGAACAATTCTCATCCTATTTATCTCCATAAACTTTTTCCGGAGTAAAAACTTTTTTTCTAACTATTTTAAGTTTAAATCCATTCTCATCGGATATTTTTCTGAAGAAACAGGAGTAATATCCTTCATGGCATGCTGCCCCTATCTGTTTTACTTTAAGGAGTACCGCATCCTGGTCGCAGTCAGTAAAAATCTCGCTGACCTCCTGGATGTGACCCGAGCTTTCCCCTTTCAACCAGAGTTGGCTGCGGCTGGTACTCCAGTAATGGGCCTTACCAGTTTCAACGGTCTTTTTGAAAGCTTCGCAATTCATATAGGCCACCATAAGCACTTCTCCAGTTTCTTGATCCTGTGCTATGGCAATAACCAGTTCTTCTCCGTTAACTACATGACGGTAGTTGAGTTGAGGTAAATCCATTTAATCAGTCCTAATAAAGTTTATTTTGATGGGTTAATCCTGTTATCCAAAACATCTGCAACCCTTTCAATGGGTATCTGCTCTTGATTACCCGTTTCCATATCTTTTATGGTAACTTCGCCATTTTCCAGATCACGGGCGCCCACCAGAACCACGAATCTTGCCCCAGAGTTATCTGCAAAGGAAAGGATCTTTTTAAGCTTCCTACCCACCAACTCTACATCAGTGGGGATTCCTTTTTTCCTTAATTTTTGAGCTATTTCAAAGGCGTTTAGTTTTGTTTCTGAGGATATTGGAGCTACAAATACTTCCAATCTATTTTTTAGAGGTTGTTTTGTGTTTTGGTTTTTGAGGGCTTCCATCACCCTGTCAAAACCAAAGGCGAATCCAGCAGATTCCACCTGATCTCCACCAAAAACTTCTATTAAATTATAGGTTCCCCCACCACTTATTTGTTTCTGGGCTCCTAGACCTTCCACGTAGATCTCAAAAACACATCCTGTATAATAATCCAGTCCGCGTGCAATACCAAGATTTACAGTGTAATCTGCAAAACCAAAGGATTCCAGGATTATTAAAAGTTCTTCTAATTCTTTTAGGGATTCTAATGCATCAGGATAATCTTTTATTATTGTTTTAACATCATCTATTATTTTTTGAGGTCCCTGCATCCCGACTAGTTCCAAGAGGATATGTCCTGATTTCTCCCCGATTTTACATTCTTTCAGTAATTTTTTGAGTTCTTCAACATCTCCCTTATCAACAATTGCCATTATCTGGTCTTGCTGGTCGGCTGAAACACCATCCTGGTTTAGTATTCCTCTGAGAATCCCCAGGTTACCCAAGTGTATCTGGTAATCTTCTAGATTCAGTTCTTCCAGACATTGGGCTGCCAGGGCAATTATCTCTGCCTGACAATCTGGAGATTTTCCCCCAATAAGTTCGCATCCTAACTGCCAGAACTGACGGAAACGACCAGCTTGAGGCCTTTCGTAACGGAAACAACTGCCAAAATAATACATTTTAATAGGTTTGGGGGCTTTCTGGAGTTGGTTTAAATATATTCTTGCAACAGGGGCAGTTAATTCGGGCCGCAGTGCCAGATCTCTTCCTCCCTTATCCTGGAAATGATATATTTCTTCTATTATTCCTTCACCAGATTTCAGGGTGAAAAGGGAGAGATCCTCAAATATGGGAGTTTTAATCTCCTGGTAACCATAGGTTTCAAACACTTTTCGCATGGTGTTTTCCACAAATTTTCGTTCTTTCATCTCCTCAAAGAGGAAATCACGAGTTCCTCTCGGTTTTTGTAGTTCCATTATAATTCTCCTCTCTTTAAACGTGAATTTTAAATGAATAATTTTCCTAGCATTTCTATGTGCAAAATTCGATGTTAAATTATATTATAACAAATTTTGATAAGTACAGCTTAGATTCTAAAGTCAAACACAGTAAAAAAATATCATAAATCCGTTTTAGGATGTTTATATGCAAGTATTTAATTCGGTGTGTTATTCATAGTATTTGAGATACTCCTTTAACATTTTGGGAAATGACTTAGCACTTAAAAATCTTAGTCCTAATCTTTCTGCCCATACTTTAATCCCTTCATCAGCTGCCACTACTCCGGCTCCCAGTTCCTTGGCCAGGAGGAGCACATCCAGATCAGGAGCACTGTCCAGGGTACCTTTACGAAGAGCTGCTCGGTAACGTTTCCTGAAATCTTTTATGGCCTTACCAATGACTTCCATTTCTATTTGGGTTTTTTTCTCCCCTCTGGACATCATGACCATGGATTCCACCGCCGCTTCCCAAACTGCACTTTCTGATATGCGCATACCTTTGTTCATTCTTTCTCTCATGTCATGGACGTATTCGTAGAATATTTCTGAGGGTATTTTAGTATCGTAGCGGTTGGGTGATTTTTTAACGATCCAGGTCTCAGCTTTGATCATGGTTTCAGGAGGACATTCATAACGTGTTATGTATTCAGTAAATTCTTTATAGGTAATGGGTGGCATGTGACAGCTCATATTAAGTTTTATTCTGGAACGGGCAATCAGATCCAGCAGGACATCTACTGTCTTGTTCAGTTCTCCCTCTCCATAATCATCCCTCAGCTGATTATCTGTAAAAGCAGTTGTATCCAAAACGAATCTCTGTTTTGCGATCATTATAAAACCCCTTCATACGTTTATTTTAAGGTCATTTTTCTAATTAATTCTCTAAATAAATGATTAATTAGCAATCTTCCCGCTAAGGTAAGTTTTTTATATTCAGTTTGGTAATGATTAAAATTTTTCTTTCTATAATTAATCTGATGGTTCACAGATAAAAGATTTCCTAAAGAATTGGCCATTAAAGAGAAAACCATTGAAAACCAATCAAAGTTGATAAATATTGTGGCAATAACTTTTGTTAGAAAAGAGATATTATAGCCAGAAACAATTTAAGAAAAAATTATTGTTTTAAAGTCTCTCTTTATATTTCAATTCTTTAAATAATATTCTAAATTTAGTTCCATGACTACGGTCAAGGGTGATCTCACCATCAATCTGATTTGTTAAGTTTTGCACTAGTTGCAAGCCTAAAGATTCTGTGTTTTCAAATTCCAAATTTTGTGGGAATCCAATTCCATCATCGCTTACGATCAGCTCATAGTTGCCATTACGATCCTTAAGTGATACATACATTTCACCTTTTCTTCCATTGGGAAATGCGTGTTTCAGACAGTTTGAAACTAGTTCGCTAATTATCAGACCGCAGGGAACTGCAGTTTCAAGGTTTAAGCTAACATCTTCAACTTCTATTGTTAATCTAACCTTATCCGGAGAAGTACTGTAGGTGAAGAATAAATCAGAAACCAGACTTTTAACGTAATCTTCAAATTTAATATGGGTGAAGTTCTTGGATTGGTATAACTTTTCATGGAGCATCGCCATAGACTTAACCCTGTTCTGGCTTTCTTTTAGTATATCCGCAGCCCCCTCGTCATCTATATATTGAGTTTGCAGATTAAGTAAACTGGATATGATTTGCATATTATTTTTAACACGATGATGTATCTCTTTAAGCAGGATCTCTTTTTCTTCAATGGATGATCTTAACTGGTCAGTTGCTCTTTTTTTCTTGGTTATATCAGTTGCGATTAGTAAAACTGAACTTATATCACCATTTTTCTTAATTGGGATGAATTGTGATTCAACCCAATGATTTTCACCTTTTTGGTTAACCAGTATGGGTAATGAGGGTTTCACGTATTGTTCTTTAATTGTAAGCAAAAATTTTTCTTTCAAATCAACATATTCTTCTATTGATATTCCCAGTTTTTTAATATGTTTCCCAATTAATTCTTTTTTGGATAAACCTGTGAAATTTACTGTTGCTTGGTTAGCATCCAATATTACACCATTTATGTCTAAAAGGAGAGTGTAATCAGGGTCTGATTCAAAAAGAGTTCTATATTTCTCTTCATTTTCTTGCAGTGCCTTTTCCGCATGCTTACGTTGGGTTATGTCCATAATCATGCCAGATATGAACTCATTTGTTAGGTTAGCGCTTAGTAAGATGTAGATGGTTTCTCCGGTATTTGAAACCATTTCTACTTCACATTGGTCTAGACTTCCTTCTTTTTTAAGTATTCGGATAATATTCTCTCTTTTTGTGGGATTTTTGTACATTTCTGTAATTTTCTTACTTTTAAGTTCTTCCACACTTTCAAACTTGAAAATAGTGGCCATTGCATCATTTGCAAATATTATATTTCCGTCTAAATTGGTTTGATAAATAGCAACCATGGAATTATTCACTAATTCACGATATTTTTTTTCACTGGATGATAGCGCTTTCTCAACTTCTACACGGTTATTTATTTCCCTCTTGGCTTTTTTATACAGTTTTTTGTTTTCATTAATCGTTATAAACTGCCGGATAAGTACCATCAAAATGATTAATCCTACTCCTATTTCAATCTGCCATATTTCCGGGAAATATTGAGTATCATAAACCCACATAAGTAATACAAAGGCTAAAATACCCCAAAAAATGGGTAAATATGGAGTGAGTTCTGACAATTTTCCAGAAGGCAAATTTTTAAGGTAATAACTGTTGTATTTATTGGAAAATTGCAGAAATCCTGCTAAGCCTACCAAAATAAAACCAATTATCCAGACAGTGTCCAGAAGACCCCCTGAAATATAGGTTCCCTGCAATTCCTGGTAGGAATAAATGGAGTCTGCTATTATCAGTGCTATAACACCCAGACCAATCAATATCAACTGGTAATAGTACTTCTCTGGGAATTTGCCATAAAGAAGCCTTAAAAGGGCAAAAAGGAGGATGAAATCTGCAATTATGTATATGACTGATAATAAACCCGTAAATAAATCTCCACTACCAGAAATATTAGGGGTTATTAAAAAAATCCAGAATATGAGGCTCACAGTCAAAACAACAATTGCCATCTCTAAAATTATTTTCAATTCATCGCTACGGCTGTAGGGACTTCTCGGGAACAAATAAATTCCCATGGCAAAAATGGGATAAAAAGCCAGGTAAAAAACGTCGGCTACTGATGGGAAGGGGGTTTGGTTTAATCCTAACTCTAGTATGGCCCAAGTTATATCTCCCAAAGCGTATGATAAAAAAGCCAAAGCCATAAGCGTCCAAGCAATTTTTAAATGTTTTTCCTGTTTTTCAGAGTGATATGCAGCATAAAACAAGGTTGCGATCACTAATAACCCAATTATGGGGAAGGCCACATCACCAAACACCATCCGCATATGGGGTTTGTTAGTCAACAATAGTGAAGTGCACACAAAGCAAACAATAATAACAAATGCTGAGATAACAGCCATTTTCAAGGATAAATATCGTTTGTCCATGGAAACACGTCTAAATTTTTTCAGTGTAGGCAAATTCCAATAATTTTCATCTATAAATGTATTTTCTTTTCCACGATTTACATTTTATGTAATTTTTTTACACATTACTAACATAACCTATATTGAAATGAAAATATTTTCCTTAAAAAATAAACCTTAAAAAATAAAAAATCTTCACAACAGATTGCTTAATATAAAATGTTCCCTAAAACGAAGTATTGGTGATGCGAATTGATAACTGGTAAAACAGCCTTGGTGGGCATAATGGGAGATCCAGTGGAACACAGTTTATCCCCACCCATGCACAATGCTGCCTTTAAACATCTAAAAATGGACTATGTATACGTCCCTTTTCACGTTAAACGAGATGATCTGGGGTCTGCCATTATTGGGGCCAGGTCTATGGGAATAAAGGGACTTAATATAACCATTCCCCATAAAACAGAAGTGATCAATTACCTCAATGAAATAACTCAAGCAGCAAAACTCATAGGAGCAGTAAATACTATTAAATTTGAAAAAAAGAAGATAACTGGTTATAACACTGATGGCATGGGTGCTGTAAAAGCTATCGGTGAAAAAACGCCAATCAATGGGAAGAAAATAATCATAATAGGTGCTGGAGGTGCAGCAAGGGCAATATCATACCAATTACTCTTCAGTGGGGCGGGAGAGGTGTTAATAGCTAACCGAACCATGGAAAATGCTTGCAAACTTACTGATGATCTCCGAGGGAATTTCAACGCATCAATTGGTTGTTTAGGACTAAATGAAAAACTAAATGAAGAGTTAAATGATACGGACGTCCTTGTTAATACCACACCAGTTGGAATGCATCCCAACGAGGATCAAAAGCCCATTGTGACCAGTGATATGATGCACCGTGATTTAGTGGTTAATGACATAGTCTACAACCCTCTTAAAACAGGTTTGTTAAAAGAGGCTGAGAAAGCAGGTGCAAAAACCATCAGCGGCACTAAAATGCTTATTTATCAGGGGTTAGAGTCATTCCGAATCTGGACTGGAATCACACCACCTGTTGAGATATTTGAAAGAGCATTGATGAATGGATTGGGTTATAAAATTTAAGTTTCATTTATCTGGCATGATATGATTAGAGGTAATTTTTATGGATAAAATACCATCCACAGACAATCACATACATGTAGATCCCATAAATGGTGAAGGGCCATTGGAAGTTGCCCTGAAGTTCCAGAGATCAGGTGGAACATCAATGATCATCCCTAACAAGCCCACTTGGACTGTAAGTCCAGAATGTGATTTTACTGAGGCCATGGAACTGGTGATAGGATACGTGGATGAGATAAACAGTGAAACCAACGTAAAAGCCTTTGCAGTTGTAGGGGCTCATCCAGCAGAACTCAGCCGCCGTGTTGAGGCAGGAATGAAACTTGGTCAGGCTGAAGAGTTAATGATAGGTGCCCTGGAAACAGCCCAGAATATGGTGCTGGAGGGAAGGGCAGTAGGAATAGGTGAAATTGGCCGACCACACTACCCTGTTTCCCAGGAAGAGATGGAAGCTCATAATCGGCTAATGGTGTATGCCATGGAACTGGCCCGTGAAGCAGATTGCCCAGTCCAGTTGCACACCGAGAGCGCCTCAGAAGAGCAGTACAAGGAATTTGCAGAAATGGCCTCGAAAGCTGGTTTGAAAAAAGAAAAGGTCATCAAACATTTCTCTGGCCCCTTTATTCTCCCTGAAGAGAATTATGGTCTGACACCCTCACTCATTGCCAGTGGTGATGTTATACGACAAGCCCTCAGGAAGGGTAAGAATTTCCTCATGGAAACAGATTATTTGGATGATGTTACCCGGCCAGGAGCTGTTCTAGGCCCTAAAACAGTGCCCAGAAGAACCAGAAAACTGATTAATTCTGGTTTGATCACTGAAGAAGATGCCTACCAGATCCATGTGGAACGCCCAGAAAAGCTTTACAATATAGAAATGGATTTTTAAATTTATTTATATTATAAATTGGATTCAAAAACTCATATCTTATTCTTTTATTTTGATATTGTTCTTTTTTTATCAGTATGAGCTATTTTTGATTATTTCGCTACGATTTCTACATAAAGTCTTCTGAAAATTTCCGAAAAATATATTAACATTAGAGTATGAAATACAAAATAAGTAAGATATATCTTACTTTTTGAAGTGATAAAGTGACCAAAAAGAAACCAAAACAAGGCTTTTGTAGTCACAACCAAGTTGTATACGGTATGACAACCGTTAGTGAACGTGGACAAGTGGTTGTTCCGGCTAACATTAGGAGAGACTTAGATATAAAAACCGGAGATAGGTTCATGGTTCTAAAAAGAGGGGATAATGCTGGAATCACCCTCTTAAAAATAGATAAGATGGATGAATTAATGTTTAAAATCCAGCAAGATGAAGAATTCTTCAAAAAAGTTTCTGGAGGTGAAAATATGCCAACATGTCAAGATTGTAAACATTACAACCCAGTTGATGAAGAAACAGGTAATTGTTTTGGTGTTGAAGTAAAAGCAGATATGGATGCTGATGATTGCCCCGCAAAAGCCTTCGAACCAAAATAGTATTACAGACGGAATTAGTTAAGTGCTGCTGTAAGCAGCACCAGATTTTTTTTAGTTATCAATGGCCAATTTAAGGGTTTAAGAGTATCAAATAGATAAAAATGGATGAAAGGAAAAATCTTAAATGAAAACAATGTTAACGGTTAATTTTTATCACTGATAGTATGATTAAATTTGTTGAAATTGAAGCAAAAAGTGTTCTTAACAGACACAAATTTAAGGATAACTGGTTCTGGGATAGATATTCAATTAACCCATATCGGGGCTGTCAATTCGCCTGTAACTACTGTGATGCCATTAGCCAGAAATATCTGACCCATAAAGACTACCACGATTTTACCAGGACCATTTATGTGAAAAAAAATACTCCCAAAGTTTTGCTAAAGGAGATTCGAAAATATAAACCGGACATTGTAGGACTTTCAGGGGTTACTGATCCTTACCAGCCAGTTGAGAGTAAATATAAATTGACACGGAAAACATTGAAAATACTGGCCCAAAACCAGTTTCCTGTCCATATTGGAACCAAAAGCGACCTGATCTTAAGGGACATAGATATCCTTAAAGAGATATCACGAAAAACCTGGTGTACAGTTTCTTTTACAATTATAACCTATAACAAAGACTTATTATCTCACCTTGAGCCATTAGCACCTCCACCCGAGAGAAGACTTGAAGCTGTGCGCAAATTAAATGAAGAAGGAATCCGAGCAGGTGTTAATTTCATACCCATTGTGCCCTATATTTTAGACAGCCAAGAAAACATAGAAGAAGTTATTAAAAAAGCATCAGAACATGCTAAATACATTTTAATAGGTTCGGGAATGAGTCTCAGAAGTAATCAGAGGATAAGATTCATGGAGCTTTTAGAAAAGGATTTCCCTGAGTTAGTCCCAAAATATGAGAAATTATATGGCAACAATGTGAGCCCGGCCAGGGATTATGTAACAAGTTTGAATAAAATTGCAAAGGAATTCTGCGAAAAATATGGTATAAAAAACTACATAGATCCGCCTGACTTCAAAAGGAATCCTGAACAGGCAACTCTAATACCCAATGGGGATTATGATAAAATTAATCGTGACGTAGCCAATCATCTACTTTTAACGGCTTTTTTCAAAGAGTTTAAATCTGGAAATTTCTATGCAGCCAGGAATTACCATGTTGCGGCTGAGAATATTGAAAACTTGACTGAAAATATTCAAGATATCCATAAACAGAATACATTGGAAGTAATCCCGGGAGTGGGAAAGACTGTTTCTAAAGTTATAAGTGAATTTTTAGGTAAATCTTCAAAAAGCTAAATTTTCTAGAAAAAAAGATAAAACCGAATTAACTCAATTTCAGCACCTAAAAATAAAATTTTAGACATAGATTGTGTATTTAGCCGTGCCCTCCCCCAATTAGGAAGCTCACCACACCAATTAAAATTCCTATTAGAACGATTTCAACACTGGTCTTAAGTAAACTTTCCCTGGACACACGACCTAAATACACACCCAGCATAATCAAAGCACTGAAACAGAGAGTGAGGGTGCATAAAATAGCAGTTACCCTATCAGAAATTAATATGAAAGGGACCACTGGTACGAATGAACCGGCAAAGCTGCTAAACCCATGGGTGAACATGCTCATGTAAATACGTTTCTTGGCCTGCTGGTGAATGTGGGTGTCATCCAGTTTACCCTCCTCCAGCATCATCTTCTGCTCCAGTTCCCGGATAGTGCGGACTTCCTCTGCCCGTTCACCAATAAAGGATCCGAATGCATTGGACATTGCCAGGGCTATGCCTCCAGCAAGACCAGTTAAACCCACAGCGAAGTTGGTAATTTCCACTCCAGCTGCACCAGCCACACCACTTGCAGTCAGGGTAACCCCCATAACTGCCAGTATTCCGTCCATGGTTCCCAGAGCAACGTAACGGCTCATTTTAAAATATTCTTCGATAAATTCACGGATATTCATCAGACTATTATCTCCCTATGATAAAAAAATAAGTTTTTAATGTAAATCAGAAGATTTTATCCCCTTCCCAAATCCTTATGTGCCCTTGCCAGGTGTCCGGCAGCCAGTGCACCCATGAGTGATAGTTCCCCTGCCAGTACAGTTGCGCCAACAATTTCAGCAAATTTCTTCACCTTGCCTCCGCCGTAGACGCCCATGATCTCTAGACATTCTCGGGCTGTTTCCAGACTGGTTCCTCCACCCACTGTTGCCAGGGGAAGGTCAGGGAGGGTTACAGAGAAGTAAAGATCTCCATCCTCTTCCTCAGCGGTGGTTATTCCCAGGCTGCCCTCCACAATATGGGCCTCGTCCTGTCCTGTGGCCAGGAATAGTGCTCCGATCATGTTGGCATAATGGGCGTTAAACCCCATACTCCCGGATATGGCAGAACCAATCATGTTCTTAGCGAGGTTAACTTCAGTGATAGCTTTAACAGTGGTCTTAAGCTTTTTCTCCACAATTTCCTGGGGGATGATGATCTCAGCAACAACTGTCTTGCCACGGCCTTCAATCAGGTTCATTGCAGAAGGTTTCTTATCCACACAGAGGTTACTGCTAAGGGCCACTACATGGGCTCCTGTTTCCCTGGTTAAAATCTCAAGAGCTTTTTCAGTGGCAATGGTGACCATGTTCATACCCATACTATCGCCAGTGGTAAAGGTGAAGCGGGGATACACATAACGGCCCACCAACACTACTGGATCGATCTTCAAAAGTTTCCCATGACTTGTGGTACTTTCCGCTGCTTCTTTAAGTTCAATGAAATGTCTTTCAATCCATTCTTTTATTTCAAGGGCGCCTGTGACTGAATCTGCTCTTATAACCGGGGCGCGTGTCATTTTATCATCTATTATGCGAACGGTGGCACCACCAACAGCTTTGGTAACAGAACATCCCCTGTTAACTGAAGCCACCAGAGCACCTTCGGAAGTGGCTAGAGGGACATAATAGTCTCCCTGCGCATATTTTCCATTGATTTGGAGCGGTCCGGCCAGCCCCACCGGAATTTGAACAGTTCCAATAGGATTTTCAATATTCCTTTTCATGGCCTTCTCTAGGTCCAGTGAGTGCCGGGAAAGATGCTTTAGACTGGCTCCTGATATTTGTTCAGCAAACATTCTCCTTATTTCAACAGCTTCCTGAATATTTTCAGTCAGATTCTCAATCTGATGGAGTTTTAATTCTCTTTTGACAACTTTTCTTAAAATTTCTTCTTTTTTTGCCATAAAATCATCTTAAATCATTTTTAAAGGCCATTTTGTATGATTAATCAATTTTTGTTAGGTATGGTGGGTCAATCCAAAATAATGATTTGAGTTATATTATTTCTTTCATTATAGATGCAATCTGTGAAGGTTGTTCTGCCACTTCCACCCCTGCAGCTTTTAGGGCTTTCATCTTACTTTCAGCAGTTCCAGCATTACCTTCAATTATAGCTCCAGCATGTCCCATTCTTTTCCCGGGCGGGGCGGTTCTACCTGCTATGTAGGCCACAACTGGTTTGTCAATGTTTTCTGCTATGTACTTTGCAGCTTTTTCCTCTGCGTTACCCCCAATTTCTCCAATCATAGCCATAGCTCTGGTATTTTTATCCTCTTCGAATTTTTGCAGCACTTCTGCAAAATCCATGCCTACTACGGGGTCACCTCCAATTCCAAGGCAGGTACTTTGACCTAAACCAGCTTGAGTAACTTGACTGGCCACTTCATAGGTAAGAGTCCCACTACGTGATACTATTCCAATATCTCCAGGGTTGAATATGTGAACAGGCATAATTCCCATTTTACCAACACCTGGAGTTATGATACCTGGAGTGTTGGGTCCTATTACTTTGCAATCCATTTGTCTGGCATACTGGGCTATTTCCATAGAATCATGTACTGGTATGTGTTCAGTGATGATAACTGCCAGATCCAACTGAGATATGGCTTCAAAGGCAGCATCCTTGGCGAATGGGGCAGGAATAAATATAATTGATGCATTAACATCCATTTCTTCCTTTATCTCTCCAATAGAATTATAAACTGGAATTTTCTCAAATTCCTGACCTCCTTTCCCTGGTGATGTACCTGCCATGATATTGGTGTCATACTCCAACATACTTTTAGTGTGAAAAGAACCCTGTTTACCGGTAATACCCTGCACAACACATCTGGTGTCTTCGTCAAGAAATATCACTGTTCCACTTCCTCTTAAATTATCAATCAAACTTTATATTTTTTTAATTCTTATCATCCAGTTATCAAGTTTTAATGCCTCAAACCCTTAAAATTTTCATCTTATCTGAGAGAGGCACAGCCAGATCCATTACATTACCATTCATGTAGGCGGTGATGGACATGATAACACTTCCCGGGATAACATAGGAGGGTGACCCTCTCCGCACCAGATAAACATTTTTATTCCCCAGTGCAGCTCCCATCATGGCACCAGCTATTACAGCAATGCTTTCAATATCTTCTACAGTCACTACCACCACTGGATCATCGGTTTCATCTGAAACATATCCCACGCCAGGTATTTCCTGGCCATGGTTTAAACTGCTTCCCCCTATGTCTGTAACCTGATCCATACCTCTGGCAGCTTTCATAACAGAATCAGCAACGTTATGGACGAATGACTCACCACCATAAGTGTCAAAGGCCATAATAATAGCATCAGGATATCTGTCCTGCCTGATTTCAGCCTCAGCATAGGAAACACCTTCTCCGGCCCCCTCCGGGGTGGTGGAGATTCCATTAATATCCCCCAAGTCTTCGGCATTTTTTTGCAGGAGATCCACAATGCCCTTATTAACCATTTTTAGTTTTTCATCTGGTACAAAGGCACTGATAACCACATCATCACCAGTTACATTGGTAAGAGCAGCTTTATAAGCACCTAAATTGAGTAAATTTGGAATATCATTTTCAATATTATTAATTAAGGTATTGCTGCAGGACACATCGTTCCCTGAGATATCTGCACCTATAGATGTAATTTTCAAATAATCACCTGAATTAGAATGTACGATTATAGATTACTGCCAGGATGTAAATCCATGAATTAATTAATAGCAAGCAATGATATGTTGAATACTTATTCTTATAGATTTTTATCTGAATTATTTTATCCAATTCTTGCTCTTTTAAAAAAACATATTGGTGGAATATGAAGTTAAACAAAGGTTAAAAACATTAAATATCAAATATTTAGTATGGAGAAATAAATAAATTAATATGTCAATGAATTTTAATTCCAACAACAAAGTCGTTAATGAATAAAGATAGAATATTAAAGATCTATTGAACTAAAATGTGATGATGTGTTTTTTATGACTTCAAAACCATTAATCTGCGTTCCCATATTTCAGAAAGACAGAGAAAAAGTTTTAAAAGTAGCTAATAAGGCTATAAAGTTGGGGGCAGATTTATTGGAGCTTAGAATAGATTTCCTTCTGGATCCAGATCCTCAAAAGGTTATTCATTTACTGGAAGAAATAAACTTCCCTCTAATTGCCACCAACAGGATGAGGGAAGAGGGAGGATACTTTAGAGGATCTGAAGCTGAAAGAACGGATATACTACTCGAAACAGTTCAATATGTGGATTTTGTTGATATAGAACTTCGAACCGAGGATAAGTACAGGTCAAAGGTCATAAATGCTTCTAAATCTGCAATAATATCCTACCATGACTTCCAGAGTACTCCTCCTATTAAAGAACTTCAAAGAATTGTCACTGAAGAAAAAAAGCTGGGTAAGATAGCTAAATTCGCGGTTATGCCTAATAATATGCAGGACACACTTAATGTGCTGGAGGTGGTTAACCATTCAGAGAATACCATTGGTATTTCTATGGGAGAAATGGGAAGATACACCAGGATATTAGCATCGCTTTTCGGATCACCTATTACATATGCCTCTTTAGATGGGGGATCTGCTCCTGGACAATTAAATATAAGGGAAACTAAAGAGATAATTGACAAATTAATTGGGGAGAGAGATTAATTGAGATTGAGAACAGGATTAATTATTGGTTTACTGGTATTGGTTGCATTAGTCGGAACTACCGGCTATTTAATAGCTAATCAGCATAATGTTGGAATCACAATAGAAACCAATGGTACAGAAGTATCTATTTATCCATCTTCATTGTTCAATTTACCGGAAACCATGATTGAAGAAATGAAAATTAAAGCATTGGCGGATGTGGAAGATCCCAATAGCAGTGTAGGTTCCATCAAGACTGACATGCAAAACATTGCCAAAAAATATAATTACACAGTTGAAGTTAAGATTTCATCTCAATTCGGTGAGGATCAACTACCAATGCCAGCCACAGTCAAGGGAACATCAATGATTCCTACTTTAAAGGATGGTCAAAGTATTGTAGTATTGAAAACTGCTGATTTCAAGGTGGGAGATATAGTTGTTGCCCATCACCCTGATTATAAACTAATTGTAAAGCGTGTGGGAAAAATAAATGGTAACCAGGTCTATTTGGAAAGTGACAATAAGAAAGTTGAAATTGTACAGAGCCAGGTAAGATATGTAAATGGGATGAAACAGATTATTACCACTAAAAAAACACCTTTAAATACATGGCTCCCCAAAAGCAATGTAATAGGAGTAGTAAAGGAGTATTAGGCAGTGACGAGTTATCATATTAACTCGTTATTATTTTGTTTTAGGATTTTCAAAAAAATGATTGTTCAAAAAGATATTCAATCCTCAGTCATATCCATCTAAAGCTTTTTTAAATATTTCTAATCCTTCTTCCATTTCTTCTTTTGATATACACAATGCAGGGAATATCCTGATTATGTTCCCCTGTATAACATTTAAGATAAGCCCGTCATTTAGACATTTGGAATTGATAGATGCAGCAATATCTTTGTCTGCTAATTCAACAGCGATTAATAATCCTTTTCCTCTGATGTCTCTAATGATATTGGGATATTCTTTTTCCAATTGTTTTAATTCGGTAAAGATATATTTACCAACATATTCAACATTTTCCCAGATTCTATTGTCTAAGATATATTTGATAACTGAATATGCTACTGCACAACCCAGTGGGTTACCTGAGTAAGTACCTCCATGATCTCCTTTATCAATTTTATCATGTATCTCTTCTGTTATTGCGAATCCCGCAAAAGGAAATCCTCCTGCGATACCTTTTGCCATGGTCAAAATGTCAATTTTAATATTATTTGACAAAAACATTGGACCAGTTCTACAAAATCCCGTTTGAATTTCATCAACTATTAAAAGGACGTTATTTTCTGCGCATAACTTAGATAAATTTCTAAGATAATCCGGGTCTGGCACGTTGATTCCACCTTCTCCCTGTATTGGCTCAACAATCACCGCAGCCACATCATTTCCTATAACTTGTTTAATTGCAGTGATATCATTATAGGGAACAAATATATGGTGGGGAATTAAAGGGTTGAATCTGTTTCTATGTTTATTTTGACCTGTTGCAGAGACGGTGCTAATAGTTCGCCCATGAAAACTTTTCTCCATAGATATGATATTTAATTTCCCGGTTACTTTTCTAGCAAGCTTAATCGCTGCATCATTTGCTTCAGCACCATTATTACCAAAAAATACCCGAGTCAAATTTTCAGGAAGTATTTCCTGCATTAATGATATAAGCCTTGACCTTTCAGGCGAATATGTTGCCCCTGAATTAGGATTCTGTATAATTTTTTTGCTCTGATCACAAAGAGCTTCTGTAATCACAGGATTTGCATGCCCTATGCAAGTTACTCCCCATCCTGCAGTGAGATCTAAATATTTTTTACCATCTTCATCGTAAACATAGACCCCTTTCCCTTTTTCTATTGATATTCGTGTTTTATCTGCAAAAGAAGCATAATGTTCGTCTTCAATTTGATAAGTGTTCGTATATTCGCTCATAGTAAGCCTCCATAGTTGGGCATAAAAGGAAGGTAAATTATGAAAATTTTCAGTGAATTAATTCTTTTAATGATAATTAAGTTCCTTTCAACTAATGCCCGAATAAATGCAGGTATTCAAAGAATAACTCAATAAAAGAAAAGTGATAACTCCCATTTCTGGGATAATTAAGTATCACTTAACTCAGCCAGTCTTTTAATCCTTTTCACCATGTTGGGATGGGTGGATAGTAGTTCCATAATTTTACTACCAGTTCCTATTCTGGTTTTGGTGTAACGGAGTTCTGAAAGTTCTGCTTCACTTATAATTCCATCCATATTAATGTCTATCTGTTTCAGATCACTTATTTCATTTGATGCATCGGAAATATCGTTGACAAAGAAGGCTTTAACACCTTCAACTTCTTTAACCTCTCTTTTATCCAGATTAGCAGAACCATAGACCAACTTGTAAAGAGCGCTGGCTAATTTATGGGGTTTGCCACCGATCTCAACACTCCCCTGGTCTGCATAATATTCCCTTACTCTGCTCACGAATAATACCAGCAACTGACCCAGAAGGTATCCTACCAATGCAACAACACCAATAATCCCGGCGTCACCGTCACCATCTCCGCTAAAAATGGTGCTGATAAAGATCCAGTAGCAGAGAAGGGGCACAACACTGATCAGGGTCATTACTGCCATGTCATTATGACGTATATGGCTGATTTCATGCCCCAGAACAGCTTTAAGCTCCTCTTCATCCAAGATGTTTAGGATGCCTCTGGTAACACAGACCCTTCCATCTTTCTTGGTCTTACCAAATGCAAAGGCGTTGGGAACATTAATTTCAGAGATACCCACTTTAGGTTTAGGAATCCCTGCATTCATGGTCAGTTCATCCACCATGGCATGAAGTTTTGGTGCTTCCTGAGGTGACACGTAATGCACACCCATGGTTTTTTCAACAATTATAGGGCCAACCAAGTACTGGGCGAACACAACCACCACAGCTAACATGGCAAATATTAAAGGGGTCCCAAAGCCCAGATATGTGCAAATCACTGTAATTATAGCATATAATATGCCGAAAAGTAGTGCAGTAGCTAACCAAATTCTCAATGTTAGCAAAAATCTTCTCAATTAAATACACCTTCTTTTAATTTTTCTTTAATAGCGTTTGATTGTATTGAATAAACTATATAAATATATCTTCTCGTATTATAAAAGATATAAATAGTAATTGAGAGTGGATCAGACTAAGATCTTAAAATAATTTTCAATAAACTAAATAATCTAATGTTTTTTTATAACACTTAAATCAATTAAGATAAACAGAATTATTGATTTATAACATAAGTATAATTAATCTAAATTATATGTTATTTATAAAGATTCTACAAGATTCTCATAAATTAGATACTTAAAATTAACTATTTACAGGAGATTAGCATTATGCGGAAAATTGAGATATACAGAGACACTATTCTAATATTTCTTCGCGGATTATTAATGGGAACTGCCGATGTGATCCCGGGAGTTTCTGGAGGTACCATGGCATTGATTACTGGTATTTACCAGAGACTGGTTCATGCCATCAGTCAGATAAACGCCAACTTTCTTTTAGCAGCTCTGAAAGGGGACTTTGGAAAATCCAAGGAAGAACTCTTAAAATGGGATTTCAACCTATTTTTGCCTTTATTGGCAGGTATTGTGGTGGCGGTTTTAACCATGTCTAAGATAATGACTGTTATGCTGACTGTGTACACCGCCCCAACGTTTGCTTTCTTCTTTGGACTTATTTTGGCGTCAGCAGGTTTTGTTTACAAACACGTTGATGAAGTCAATTTTAAGAATATCTTTTCCCTGGTAATAGGTCTTGTTTTTGCCATAATATTTGTGGGCTTAAACCCCATACAGACCAACCACACTTTGCCAATCATCTTCCTGTCAGGTATGATTGCTATATGTGCAATGATTCTTCCAGGCATATCTGGAGCATTTCTATTGCTACTTTTAAACCAGTATGAATACATGTTGGCAGCCTTGAATCAGCTTAAATTCCTGGATATAATTACATTTTGTGCAGGGGCTGTCATCGGTATTTTATCATTCTCCCGTCTTCTGAATTATCTTCTAGAACACCATAAATCCATAACTATGGCTTTCCTGGTGGGTCTGATGATAGGTACACTGAGATTACCATACCAAAAAATTGTTACTAGTATGGATTCAATTGTAACTGTACTAATTGCAGGTTTAATTGGTTTTATTCTTGTGATAATTCTGGAAAGACAGTTTGAAAAATATCACTTGCACTGGGAGGCTTAAAACCTCCTGGAACATTTTATTTTAAAAAAATCTTATTTTAAATCAGAGAATATATCCCTCTTAGAGTTATTTGTGTTTATTCATACTTCTTAAAACCATGTGGATTGAAGCCATGAGCTATTAGGATTTGTTGGTCTGAACTTAGAAGTGTTTTCTCTTCAGTTGGGGGTATAGGGCTTCCTTTTCTAGCTAGAATGGTTCCATTTTTTTTGTTAGCAGCTAAAAATTTTCCTGCATTCCCATTTACAATAATGGTGCCTTTTATCATATCAATGGCGGTAAAGTCATCAGTATTTCCACCTATAATTACAGTACCGCCGTTTAGGAGTGCTCCGGTGTTCTTCCCTGCATTTCCATGTATTCTGACTGTTCCTTTTCGCATTAGTATTCCAGTGGAGAGATCAACATCTCCCTTTTCAACGATCTCAGCTTCAACATCTAAACGGGCACCTATGGTGTCCTTCACAGTTCCATCATCAATAATTAATTTTGGACCGATAATTTGACACCCAATCAACTTGCTCCCATCCAAACCATTGGTCATAATGTCAGTTATGCTTCTAAACTGCCGGTAACCATTCACATCTGATCTAACTTCTACCAGGTTACCCACCGGCTCTTTCACTCTCCCCTTGACGTAAATACTTCCACGGGTCATGCTGATGCCCATGCGGGTGTCGATATTTCCTTCCACATATATATCCCCAACCGGGACATCTTTTCCGGTTCCTCTGAAGTACTGAAGGTCCACTCCCATACTGCTTGCCAATCGGTGCCCGGCATTACCGTTAATCCGTATATTTCCTTTATTTTTAAGGTGTTTTACCACCTCACCAAAGGTAAGATCGTTACCAGGGATTTTCCAGGAAGGGTCCAGTTTTTCTCCCTTGTGCTGCCAGTGGAAGTTAAATGTGAAATCACCAAGACAATCTACTGGTTCGGATACCTCTATTTCTAAGAATTCCCGTTCCCTTTTTTCATTAGATTTACGGCCGAAGATCTTGAACATACACTAAACCCCCTTCTCTTCCCTAGCATACTTCCTATCTCACAATTTAATCCCTTTATTTAAAAAAATCATATTATGTCCTCTTATTTTACCAATATTTAGAATTTTAACTCTTCCCTACGTACTGGGTCCATAACTTGCTGGATGAGAAATGATCCACCAATATTAATAACTTTTTCAAATGTTTCCTCAGGATTAAATCCCTTTTCTTCTAAAAAATCCCATAAACGAACCATTTCTAGAAGATCATCACGAAAATCCGGCCTTCCATTTCTTATTATGATGGAGATAAGTCTGTATTCTACATAACGCTCAGGATCCGATTTTTCGTATGGGGGGATCCAGTGGACAAATTTATAGACTGAATCCCGGTCACTTTGGAGGAATGTTTCTATAGAACCCTTCTCTGCAGAATTTGATTTCTTATAAATCTCAAATAACTCTTCAAACAGACTTAAACTTTCTTCACGGTTCACTACACTTAAATCATTATGTTCAAAGGGGATTTGTGTGATAATTTCT
>JAHKLP010000048.1 GCA_020855015.1 Methanobacterium sp. | reverse complement strand
TCAGAAGATAAAATAGCTAAATTAGTTCGTTTGTTTGATTCTTACTTCAAAAAAACCTTTCAGTTGACTGGAATCCCTGGATCTGCTGTGGTAATAGTTTACAAGGACCAGATCATTTACATGAAAACTTTGGGAGTGAAGAAAATTGGTGAAAATGATCCAATAAATCTGGACACTCTCTTCCAGATTGGCTCCTGTACCAAGGCCTTCACTGCCACTCTAATTGGAGCCCTGGTTGATGAAGGTAAAATGAGTTGGGAAGATACTGCAAGGCAATATTATCCTGAACATGCCTACTTCGATCTTTACAATTCATCGGTGGCGGATGAAATTACCATGAGAGATCTGTTATCCCACCGCAGTGGACTGCCAGAACATGCTGGAAGTTTCCATGTTCTTGATTTCTGGTACGATTTTGATGAAACATTACCCTTTTTAAGGTTTTTACCACCTGAAAGTGTTTTTAGAACTAAATATGCCTATCAAAATATTCTGTTATCCTTAGCAGGACATTCTGCTGGTGTGGATGAAGGAACAACTTGGGATGAATTAATGAAAGAAAAATTATTCCAGCCACTCCAAATGGACACCAGCACTACCAACCTCCAGGACTACCTTAACAGTCCGAATCATGCCAGTGGACACCGAATTATCAATGATCAGACCCAATATGTTGATCCCATTAATCTGGATGCTATGGGTCCGGCTGGAACCATTAGTGCATCCATTAAGGAACTTGGAAATTGGCTTCGTTTCCAACTTCGCCTAGGTCAATTCAATGGACAGCAAATAGTGTCTTCCCAATCCATAGCAGAAACCCGAAAACCCCAAATTCTGATTAATGAATACCCTGGTTTGAATGAAACTTATGGTTTAGGATGGTTGGTGTACACTGGAGACCTAAACATGGTTGCTCATACTGGTTCAACCCGGACTTTCAACAGCAACACCTATCTCTTCCCTGCAGATGATTTGGGAATTATAATTGTTAGCAATGAAGGAACCTCAGGAAACGACTATGGCTATGTGTTGGCAAAGGCCCTATATTCACTATACAAAAAAGGTGTTCTTCCTGCTAATGAACCACTTTCTGATTATTATAATCCTCCCCACGAAGATGACATTCAATCTGTCCTTAAAAATAATGAATTACCGTTCATTCTAAATGCAGAACCCCTCCCTTACCCAATCGATAACTACGCTGGGAATTATATTTCAGATTACTGGGGAAATATTAAGATTGAAAAAAATAATGAGACCAGCCTTTTACTGTATCCTGGCAAAAATCCCAACCCCATAACTCTGAACCATTATAATAGCAGTTCATTCAATGAAAGTGATTATAACTCAGCTGTTAACTTCACTAATTTCATAGGCGGTCAGCCACAACAAGTGTATGTTGAAAGATGGGGAGTATGTGGGGCAAATGGGACATTTAACCGTGTTTAAACAGGGGAAGTTCCTTTATTTACTTTAAATAAATTAGATGCTTAGGATGAACTACTAGTCTGATCATTTTGAGAATTATTTAAATCCGAGAAAACACTTTTTAATTCCACTTTTAATGTTGATAAGATGATTTTATTTTTATTAATCATTTTATCGTGCTCAAAATTTATATTATCCCAGTTACATACTAATCGCAATTATAATTTAAACAGAGAGAGGTAAGTTTCAAGTGTAAATATGGCCATTAACAAAATCCCTCCAGAAGAGGTTTATTCGGAATTGAACTCTTCAAAAAAGGGTCTAACCACTGAAGAGGCCCAAAAACGACTTGAAGAGTACGGCCCCAACCAAATTGAGGAAGTCAGGAGAAAACCTGTTATTTTAAAGTTCGTAGCAAATCTCTACCAGCTCCTGGCCTTACTCCTCTGGGCAGCTAGTATTCTTGCTTTTTTAAGTGGTACATTTCAGCTAGGATTTGCAATTATTGGTGTTATAATCATTAATGCTGTTTTTAGTTTCTGGCAGGAATATAAGGCCGAAAAAGCTCTAGAAGCCCTTAAGGGAATACTGCCATCTAAAGCTAAAATAATACGTGAAGGACTAGAAAAAGAGATTTTATCTGCAGAACTGGTTCCGGGTGATGTTTTAGTACTGGAAGAGGGGGATAATATCTCTGCTGATGCACGTCTGGTGGAAGCCTATCAAATGAAGGTTGATAGCTCTAATCTTACCGGAGAATCCAAACCAGTTCGTAAAGTGGCTCATGCCAAAAAATCACATGCCGATGGGTTAATTGGAACTCCAAACATTATTTTTGCCGGTACTAGTGTGGCTTCAGGTTCAGGAAAGGCAGTTATTTTTGCAACTGGCCGTGAAACTGAGTTTAACCAGATCGCCAGTCTAACTCAGGAAGTCACTCAGGAGGCCAGTCCCTTGCAGAAGGAGCTGGCCAGGGTGACCCGAATCATAGCGGTGATAGCAGTGCTTCTGGGAGTAGTGCTATTCGCATTGAATTTGTGGGTGGTTAAACTCCCACTACAGGTGGCCTTTATTTTCGCCATCGGCCTAACAGTTGCTAACGTGCCTGAAGGGCTCTTACCTACTGTTACTCTGGCCTTAGCTGCCTCTGTGCAGAAGATGGCACGTAAAAATGCCCTTATAAAACGTTTATCCAGTGTGGAAACCCTGGGATCCACCAATATCATCTGCACTGATAAAACAGGAACCCTCACCAAGAACGAGATGACAGTGCGGAAGGTTTGGTTGCCATGTGAGATAATTGATGTTACTGGGGCAGGTTACTCACCTGAAGGTGAGTTTCTACACAAAGGCAAACCAATTAACCACCGAGAAATAATGGAACTCGAACTCCTCATGAGATCTGCAACATTCTGCAACGACTCAAAACTGGTTGAACCTGACGAAACTGGAGGTAAATGGAAAATTATAGGAGACCCTACTGAAGCCGCTCTTCTGGTTGCAGCCAAAAAAAGTGGATTCAACTGGGAAGAACAATTGGAGAAGAACCCTCGAATAATAGAGCTACCCTTCGATTCTCAGCGGAAATCAATGAGTAGCATACACCAGGACAAAAATAAACATGTGGCCTACGTTAAAGGTGCTCCTAAAAAGATTATTAACCTTTCAACAACCATATCTGTCGATGGAAAAGTTAAACCATTTTCCAGTTCTGCTAAAGAGAAAATAATATCTAAACATGACAAACTGGCAGCATCTGGACTGCGAATCCTAGCAATGGCCTACCGAAATCTTCCGGAGGATTATGACAATTACAGTGCTGATGCTGTTGAACAGGATCTCGTCTTCTTGGGGATGGTAGCCATGCAGGACCCTCCACGTCCAGAGGTTAAACCAGCGGTTGATGACTGTCATCGGGCAGGAATTCGTATTATCATGATCACTGGTGATTACGGACTTACTGCGCGTGCCATTGCCCAGGAAGTAGGGATTGTTGGGGAAGGCCCTTGCCATATAATTAAAGGGAAAAAACTTAACCAGATGTCTGATGAGGATGTTCGAAATGTTTTAATTTCGGGTGAGAATGTTATATTCGCCCGTGCAGTGCCTGAACACAAGATGAGGATTGCCAGCATCCTGGAAAGCATGGACGAAATTGTGGCCATGACTGGAGACGGTGTTAACGATGCCCCCGCACTTAGAAAGGCAGATATAGGGATTTCTATGGGAATTACCGGGACTGATGTAGCCAAAGAGGCTGGAGATATGATCCTTACCGACGATAATTTCGCTACCATTGTGGAAGCCATCAAAGAAGGTCGAACCATTTATGAGAACATTCGTAAATTCATTACCTATATCTTCTCTCACGAAACCGCTGAAATCGTGCCCTTCCTTATGATGGTTCTGTTTAGAATTCCTTTACCAATTACAGTTATGCAAATCCTGGCTATTGACCTGGGAACAGACACTGTACCTGCACTGGCACTTGGTGTTGGCCCATCAGAGTCTGATGTCATGGAAAGACCGCCTCGTGCTCGTAACGAGCGTCTGTTGAATTTTGGGGTGATATTCCGGGGATACATTTTCCTGGGGATAATTGAAGCAGCCCTGGTAATGTCTGGTTTCTTTTGGATCCTGTTTAGCAGTGGATGGACCTGGGGTCAGCAGCTCGCCTTTACCGATCCGGTTTATATGAAGGCTACCAGCATGGTATTTGCAGGGATAGTCCTTGCCCAGATGGGAAACCTCCTCGGCTGCCAAACAAACAGAACTTCAGTATTTCAAGTAGGAATTTTTAAAAACAAATGGATTTTAAGAGGTATTGCATTCTCAGTTGCAGTTATACTGGCCATTATTTACATTCCCCCATTGCAGGGGATATTTGGCACGGCTGCACTTGGATTAAATGAATGGTTATATCTACTCACATTTGTTCCGATAATGTTCGTGGCAGATGAAGTGCGTAAATATTTTGTCCGCAATGGATGAAAATAGGGTTATAATGAAAACTGATTAATTAGAACTGATTCTTTAATGGTACTTCTTTATGATAAATCATATTAGAGAGAAAATAAAAACGAAATTATTAAGAATCTTACAGTTGTTAGAAAAGTTATAAGGAGATGTTAAAATGAAATGGCAAATTGTTATTTTATCAGCTTTAGTTTTAGTTTTGATGTCATTTTCGGCAGTTTCGGCCTATGAAGAGCCTTCGGGGACATCAGAATCGCAGATCAGTCAATCTACCATGGCCAGTATTGCGCCAGTTATGAAGGGGAGCCGTGGAGGTAGTTTTGGCAGTAGCAGCTCCAAATCTTCTTCCAGTAAAAAGATAAAGATAGGTGATGGTGACGATGATGATTATGATGATGATTCCAGTGGAGGTTTCTCCTGGATGTATATTGTAGTTGTGATAATTATCATTGCAATAATTGGATTTGCAGTCTGGTATCTCTTCCTTCGTTAATAAAATAGGGTGGATGCCATAACATGTTCGTACTTCTGCGGGTGCTCAGGAAAAGCCTACCCCTGGTTGCTAAACAGAGGTTAACTTGGATTCTTATCCTGGTTCTTGGCATAATCGCTTACGGAACCATAGGATTCCATTTTATTGAAGGCCAACCATGGATAGTGTCCTTTTACTGGACATTCGTAACCATAGGAACAGTGGGATACGGTGACTATAGTCCTAGCACCCCTCTGGGAATGTTTTTCGCAGTTAGTCTGATTGTGTTAGGTATAGGAACTTTTGCCCTGGCAGTGGAGTCCCTGGTTAATTTAATATTCAAAAGGCAGCAAATGAAAATTTTGGGGCTGATAAACGTGGAAAAATCCAAACACGTAGTTATATGCGGCTGGACTGAAAGCACAGTCGAGTGTATAAAAGAGATGGGAAAGGGTGGCGAGATTTTCGTCCTTGATGAAGATGAACAGGTGCGCAAAAACGCCTTGAAAAACGGGGCCAACTTTGTTCAGGGTGATCCCACACTCATCAAAGATCTAAAGAAGGCCAATGTTAAAGGTGCACAGGCAGTCATAGTGGACATGGATTCAGACTCTAAAACAATCCACACCATTCTTAGCATACGTAAAATAGATAAAAACGTGCGAATAATAGCCGAAGCTCAACGTTACGAGAACATTGAACAGATAAAACTGGCAGGTGCCAGTCAGGTTATATCTCCCTTCGTTATTTCAGGCCGTCTAATGTACAAAAGCATAGATGACGGTTATGAGGCCATGTTTGTCCAGGATGTCCTGGCAGAACACACCAGCCGAGAACTCAGAGAAGTTAAAATCAGCTCAAAAAGTCCATTCACCGGATTAAGCCTTTTAGAGGCCGATATTCACGAGAAAACTGGCGTGGTTGTGGTTGGAGTTGGTCGTGACGGCGAATTGGCTATTGATCCTCCCCGTAATTACACATTGGAAACTGGTGATGTGATTCTGGGCATTGGTAAGGCAGATGAATTTGAAAAACTGGAAGGAACCTAATTTCGTGTTTAAACCCAGTTAAAACATCTTATTTCAAGGTTTAACCTTTACTTTTACTTTTTTTAAAGGAGTTAATATTAACGCGTTTTCATGGAAATTAACACCGAAAGAATGGGCAATTATCAGTACTTTATCCGTTTCTGCCTGTTCCAGTGTTTTTGAAAACTCCTCATCCATCTCCCAGTTTGGTGAAAATATTTGAGCATCTTCTCTGGGGATTAAAAAAAGCACTGCAGAATTCATTCCCTCTTTCTTAGCTTTAATAAGCTCTTCAAGGTGTCTTTTTCCTCGGATAGTGGGGGCATCAGGGAATTTTCCATGACCTTCTTCTACCAGGGTGCAGCCCTTCACTTCCAGGAGCATCTTACTTGAGAGAATTTTACCCTCCTTTTCAGATAATTCCTTCACACTTGTATCATCAGGGGTTAGAAGAAAATCTATGCGACTTTTTCCAAAAGTGTATTCTCTCTTCTCTACACTGTAAGAGGATAATTCGGACACTATCTTTGATTCAATGAGCTCTGCTGCCAGATCACTATGGAAACCTGAATTAATAAGCACCCAGATTCCTTCACTTTCAACAGCAATTACATCATATTTGGTCTTGCGGTTTGCCGGATTTAATGCTGGGCGGAGGAGTAACTTTGCTTCGGGAAGCAACAATTCTTGTAGTCG
>JAHKLP010000035.1:2500-6934 GCA_020855015.1 Methanobacterium sp. | reverse complement strand
TCTCTACTGAGATACCATCCTATGTTAAAAGAAACTCTAATTTTATTGTTAATGGCGTGGATGAAGTGCTTAAATTCTTTCAATGGTTATCAAACTAAATGAACGATTATAATGACTTAAAACACTGAAAAAACAGCGTTAGACACTTTTTCAGCAAATGATATATGTATCATAATAAACATAATTAAAGAGTGTAGATGAGGCAATACGGCAATCAGCCGTGATAAATTATGATAAAAGCAGTTTTGATGGCAGGAGGCAAGGGCAGCAGGATTCGTCCCCTCACCCTATCCCGACCAAAACCCATGATCCCGGTGGCTAACCGGCCTATGATCGAATACATAGTTGACAAGGTTAAAAAATCAGGTTTTAATGAATTAGTGGTCACCTTGAGCTACTTGAAAGGCCAAATAAAAAACTTACTAGAAAAAGACTATCCTGATATGAATATAAAATATTCCGTAGAAAAAAAGCCATTGGGAACTGCAGGGGGGGTTAAAAAGGCATCCAAATATATTGATGACACTTTTTTTGTTTTAAGCGGAGATGTGTTAGTCGACATAGATTTAAACGAAACTTTAAATTTTCATAAGAAAAACAAAGCCATCGCAACCATGGTACTGACCCCAGTAGAAGATCCCAGTCAGTATGGAATTGCTGTATTGGATGATAAGAATCATATTGTTAAATTTTTAGAAAAACCATCTCCCCATGAAGTTTTTAGCAAAATCGCCAACACCGGCACTTACATCCTTGAACCAGAAATATTTGACTACATAAATAATAAAAAAAGAGAAATCGACTTTTCTAAGGATATTTTCCCCCAGTTAATCACAGAAAAAGCGGGGATGTGCGGATACATCCTTGATGGTTATTGGAATGATGTTGGAAGGCCTAAAACATATCTTCAAGCAAATTACGATGTTCTTAAGCGGAAAATCAAGCCAGAACCTTATGGGAAAAATTTAGCCGAAGGAGTGGGGAGGCTGGGAGATATGTGGGTTGGTACTGGTGTGGATATCAAAAATAAGGTTAGGTTAATAGGACCGGTGGTCATAGGAGATGATTGTGTTATAGAAAAAAACTGCATTATAGGTCGAAACACAATTATCGGAGATAATGTGCATTTGGAAAAAAATTCTACTGTTAAAGGCTCTGTAATTTTCTCAGATAGCAACGTAAAAGAAGGATCATACCTAAAGGATTGTATTGTGGATTCCGGTTGTACAATTGAAAGGGGAAGTTTCATTGAAAAAGGTGCAATTTTAGGAAGTAATGTACAGTTAGGATCATTTAGCAGGGTAAGATCACAAAGATCCATCTACAACAGCACCGTAATTTTACCAGAATCGATTATTGACTCTGATTATCCAATTGTAATGTGATCTTGATAAAAAATCTTTTCTAAACTTGGGAGAAATGACTAGGAAGATATTAATATGGCTAAATATGTCCAAAATATTAGGGGCGTGGTTAATACAGAGATCACCAACAAGTTTGCTTCACATCTAGGTATCATCGTGGGTAATTTCGTTGGTCCTGAGAAGCATGTGGTGGTGGGAAGAGATATCAATGTTCCTTCTCAAATGATCAAACGATCCATAACCACTGGCCTGATGGCTGCTGGTGCGGAAGTTATCGATTTTGGAATTGCCCCAATACCTGTAATACACTATAATAAGGATAATTATAATGCTTCAGCTATGGTAACTGTTAGCAGATCGCATCTGAGGCCTGAAGATGTTGATATAAAAATATTCAGCGACCATGAGATTCCTCTGCAATCACATCCCAAAAGAGTGGCATGGGATCAGATTGGTAATTTGCAATATGTTTATGAATACAGAGACCTTTACGAGAAAGCGATCCTCGAACAAGCTGACACATATAACATAAAGAATAAGGGATTTTTTTTGGTTTTAGATTATAAAGAGGACATTGCCAAACCATTTATTCCACAGATACTGAATAAATTGGGTTGCGAAACCGTTCTGATAGGCAGTGTAAGTGGTCAATCAGCAGGTGATTTTCCAGAACCAAACCCTCAAAGGATATCATTAGTATCCGAACTTACTAGATCAATAGGTGCGGATATGGGTATTATCTTAGACAACGATGCGGATCGTGTAGTTTTCGTTGATCACCATGGAAATATAATCCGGGAACAGACCGTGCTGGGTATTTTTGCCAAATACGTGCTTTCAGATAATCCTGGAGGTAATATCGTATCATCAATAGTGTCATCCCAATCATTGGAAGAAATAGTAACCGACACAGGTAGTCAACTTATAAAAACTTCAGTTGATAATGTTTTATATGAAATAGAGTCGAATAATGCAGTTTTTGGAGGGGATGAGCCGGGTATGTATGTTTTCCCAGAATTTCAGACCTGTTTCGATGCTATTTATAGTGTTGTGAAAATGCTGGAGATAATGGCCAAGGAAAATGTCACATTATCAGCTCTGGCAGGGGAGATAAAAGAGTACAACAGAACTGGTTTCACCATTGAATGTGAACATGAGAAAAAAGATGAAGTTATAGAAACCTTCATGACTAAATTCAAATCTGGAAATAATATTAACACTGTAGATGGTATCCGAGTTGATTTAGAAGACTCTTTCATTCTAATTAGACCTTCTCGCTTCGAACCATTGGTAAGAGTTTATATTGAATCCAAATCAGCCACTAAGTTGCAAGAATTGACTGAATATGTTAAAGAGATCATTGAAAATGTTTAATTAAATGGAAGTAATGGTTTTACCAATTTAAGGTGTTTCAAATGAATTTTCCCAACCAAGATAAAATTTTAGAGTTTTTGAAGGATAAAAATTTAATTGTTGTTTCTAATCGAGGTCCAGTGGAATTTTATAAATACAATAGTAAGATAAAGATGAAAAGGGGATCTGGAGGGCTTGTTTCTACATTATTACCATTAATGGAAACCTTAAATGGCGTTTGGATTGCCAGTGCAATGACTCCTGGAGATGTAGAAGTCGCTAAACAATTTACTGATCATCGAGTGCCCATTACCCAGGATAATCCCCTTTTTTGGGTGCCTTTTGTAGTGGTGGAGCCAGAAAAATATGAATGTTACTACAGTACAATAAGCAATCCTTTACTCTGGTTTCTTCAGCACTACATGTGGAACAGTCCTTACACCCCCGAAATTGATGATGGAATACATCAAGCTTGGGATGAGGGATACAAATACATGAACCAGAAATTTGCTGAAAAAGTATATGCAGAAAGTAAAAGAAACGAGAAAGAACCCTTAATAATGTTACAGGACTATCATCTCTACTTATGTCCATCCTACATCAGGGAAAAAATGAAAAATACATTCCTAAGCCAGTTTATCCATATACCCTGGCCCCAATCAGAGTACTTCAGTATACTTCCGGAATACATGAGAAAAGCCATTATTGAAGGTTTACTGTCAAATAACCTCCTTGGATTCCACATCCCCCGTTATGTAACCAATTTCATTCAAACTTGTGAAGATTATGTTGAGGAAGTGGATTATGATAATGGAATCATTTGGCACAATGGACAGCCTACCCACGTGAAAAGTTATCCCATTTCTGTGGATTATGTAGGAATTAAAGAACTGGCAAGTTCTAAAGAAGTTTCTGAAAATGAGAAACTTATTAAAGAAATAAAGGGCGATTGCTTTCTTTTCTATCGAACAGATCGTGCAGATTTAAGTAAAAATATTATAAGAGGTTTTCAAGCATATGAATTATTCTTGCATAAATATCCTCAGTATCAGGGTAAAGTAAAATTTTTAACCACTGGAAAACCCACTAGGCAGCAGATTCGAGAATATTACAACTATTACTACGATATAGTGGATATAATCGATAAAATAAACGTGAAATATGGTACAGAAGAGTGGAAGCCCATAGAATTAATATTTAAAGCTGATTATAAACTTGTAGTTGCTGCTTTCAAGAATTATGACTGCATGATTGTGAATCCCATTGCGGATGGTATGAATATCGTTCCTAAAGAAGCATCTGCCGTTAACTTGGAACAGGGAGTTATAATATTATCCGAGAAGGCAGGTTGTTTTGAAGAGCTTAAAGAGCATGTTCTAGCAGTAAACCCCTATGATATTAGTCAAACAGCTGAAGCCTATCGCGATGCCATATTAATGGATGAAGAGGAAAGAAACAAAAGATTTGAGAATTTGCAGGAGATTGTGGCCCATAGAACTATATATCATTGGATCAGTGAACAATTTGCCGACATTGAAAAAATTAAAAACTCATAACGACAATAGAATTGATGATAACATTGGCTGATACTTTCATTATTCATAAAAGACCAATACACGCATAAGATTATATATTTTTTAAAAATTTACTTCAAATTGTTGAACAATTTTGCTTCGAATCCTGCTTATTAAAAACATATGTAATATTAGATGTTTAC
>JAHKLP010000092.1 GCA_020855015.1 Methanobacterium sp. | reverse complement strand
GTTCGAACCCATGGCCGCCCGGTTATGAGCCGGGCGCTCTACCTGGCTAAGCTATGGGCCCTTAAGCGCCGCCGACAGGGCTCGAACCTGTGACCAATCGGTTAACAGCCGAACGCTCTACCTACTGAGCTACGGCGGCTATACATTCAACCTGCAAAGCATACAAAACCCTAACAGGGTTGTTAGGTTTACAGAATATAGCATCAAAGCGTATTTTAACATTTACATTAATCCTATATAAAGGTTGTGGGTTGTTGAAAACATTTTTCTATAGACTTTAATTCTCATACTATCCCTAATATCATATTTGAAAATAGATTTACACATTTATGGAAAACTTCGTGTGTTTTAAAGATGAATTAATATGAAAGAAAATCTTATATTTTAAAAGTATATTTTCACATTTATTAATGAATTGCTAGGATAAGAAAATGAGGCTAATCCAAAAATTAAAAGATAGAAAAATACTTGATCTCCTCCAGGAATCAAACCAGCTTACCCTCAAGGAACATGGGAATAAAATAACTCTGGAAAGGGCTATATTCCTATCATGGTGGTGCGATAAGGGGGATTGTTCTTTCTGTTACATGTCCTCTCAAAAACCACTCATTAGGGATCCTCAGAAGGCCCGTCGTAGGGTAGAAGCCATTCTTGCAGAGGCAGAAATGGTAAAAAGGATGGGATGGAATATTGAATTCCTATCTGGTGGTTACGGTGCATTTTCCACTGCAGAAATACGGAAAATTGCTCAGGATATTTATATGATAACTGGAAAACCAGTTTGGCTAAATGTGGGGATAACCACTGAATTGGATGAATATGGTGAGGAAATTGTGGGTGTGACTGGTGCAGTGGAGGTTGCAAACCCCCAACTTCACGATAAAATATGCCCCAGCAAACCTTTAGAAGATATCACTTCAATGCTTTCTAAAGCAGGGGAAATAGGATTCAAAAAGGCTATTACCATTATATTAGGGTTAGGAGAGAAACCTGAAGATCTTAAATACCTTTTTCAGATGATTGAAGATATGGGAATTGATCGGGTCATTTTTTACTCCCTAAACCCGCACCCTGACACACCCTATGCTAATACTCCCCAACCACCATCACTATACTATGCAGGGACAGTAGCTGCCACCCGGTTACAATTCCCACAATTAGAGATCATTGCCGGAACTTGGGTGGACAACCTAGCGAATATAGGTCCTTTAATCCTTGCCGGAGCTAATGGAATTACTAAATTTCCCTTATTTAAAATGTTCGGCACTCGACAAGGCAGAAGAGTTGAAGAAGAGGTTTTATGGGCTGGCAGGGAATTGATAGGAACCTTCACTGATCTGAATTGTCTGGAGGGTGAAAGTCCTAAAAGTGGACTGGAACCATTCCTAAAAAGATATATCAATAGTTGTCTTAATAATAAAACAGAGTACAAGCTTTAAATTTCACATGTTATTTTAGGAGGAATAGTCATTAAGATGAAGTGCGGATTGGAAATCCACGTTCAACTCGAAACAGAATCAAAACTGTTTTGCACATGTCACACCAACTATCAGGAGGCAACTCCCAACACTAACATTTGTTACGTATGCCTGAATCAGCCTGGGGCCAAACCATACCCGCCTAACCAGGCAGCTCTGGATGGGGCGGTGATGATTGCCCTGATGTTGGGATGTAAGATAAGTCCTGATGTAACCTACTTTATGCGTAAGCACTACGATTATCCTGATCTTCCCTCAGGATACCAGAGGACGTCAATTCCCATAGGATTCGAGGGAGACCTAAATGGTGTTCGTATAAGGGAAGTTCACATTGAAGAGGATCCTGGTCAATACAAACCAGATATGGGTATTGTAGACTTTAACCGTTCAGGAATACCATTAATTGAGATTGTAACCGAACCAGACATGACATCACCTGAAGAAGCTAGAAAGTTTTTAAGAGAGCTTATAAGGGTTTTAGAATACAGTGGAAGGGCTCGAGGGGAAGGTACCATGCGGGCTGATGTGAACATATCCCTGGAGGGAGGAAAAAGGGCCGAAATCAAGAATATAAATTCTATTAAAGGAGCATACAAGGCCTTACAGTTCGAAATGGTACGTCAGAAAAACCTCATAAAGAGGGGCATAGAAATCAAACAAGAAACTCGTGCTTTTCTTGAGTCTCAGATGATAACAGTCCCTATGCGGCTCAAAGAGGAAGCTGAGGATTACCGTTATATACCTGACCCGGATTTACCTCCTATGATCGCTGAAGAGGATAAGGTGGAGGCTATCCGTGAAGAAATGCCAGAACCAGCCCATATAAAAACAGAACGTTTTGTACAGGATTATGGTATTAAAAAAGATCATGCTCAAGTTCTCACTTCGGAACTGGAACTGGCCGATGCATTTGAAGAAGTAGCCAGTCAGTTGGATCCAGCATTCGCAGCATTGTGGATGAGAGATGAGTTAAAGCGAGTATTATATTATAACAAACTCACATTTAAGGAAAGTACCATAAGCACAATCCAGTTGGTGGATTTACTGAAGATGTTGCAGGATAAAAAGATCACCACCAAGGCTGGGCAGAGGATCATTGAACAACTCCCTAATAATTCCAAGATGCCCAGTGAAATTGCTGAGGAGATGGGATTGGTTGGAGTGGTGGAAGATGACACTGTACTTAAAGCTGTGAAACAAGCTATAGAAGAGAATCCTGCAGCTGTTTCCGACTACTTTGAGGGCAAATCCAAAGCTCTAAACTTCCTGGTGGGTCAAGTGATGCGCATAACCAGGGGAAAGGCGGATCCTGGACGAACCAACCAGATGGTAGTAGAAGAACTTAAAACAAAAAAATAAGAGTATAGGAAAGATCAGTATATTTCTGGAAGGTTAAAACTCTATGGCTAAAAGAGTACTAGACATGCTGATTTGGCATCCGGAGATGGATGTAGGGAATTGTCAAGTGACTTATTCTCACCGTGGAGTTTTGGGAAACATTAAAACCATCCCAGCTGCAGATATTAAAGGTCTAGAAGGAGGGTTCATGATAATGGTTGACGGCTCTATGGTCCCTTATCACCGTATAGTTAAAATAGAATGTGAAGACAAGTTGATATGGGCAAAAAATATTAAACAAGGAGATTTGGATGACTAATTCCACTCTGGTAAAAGATTACATGACCCGGGAGGTCATAACTGTCACCCCTGAGACTCCCAACGCAGAGGTAATTCAGCTTATGAAACAAACTGGGCACGATGGGTTCCCGGTGAAAACAGATGGTGAAGTTATTGGTATGGTCACCGCATTTGACCTATTGCTCAAACCATGGGTGCATCTGGTTAAGGATATTATGTCCACTGATGTGGTTGTGGCAGCCCATTCCATGTCTCTTAATGACGCTTCAAGGGTAATGTTCCGTATGGGTATTTCTCGCTTGCCAGTGATTGATGAAGATGGAAATCTAGTGGGTATTATTACCAACACTGACATAGTACGCTCCCATATAGAACGGTCCACTCCCATGAAGGTTCGTTATTTTAAGAAGACTTTGGAACAACTTTATGACATCAAAACCAGGTTGGTTCACGAGAAAGTTCCTATTGATAAACTCCGACCCACTCAGAATAAGGTGTATGCTGATGAACTCCAGGGACGCACATATGAACTTGAAAGGGGATTGGCAGAGCCAACTATTGTGGTTAAAACTGGGAACCGGTTTGTATTAGTTGATGGTCATCACCGAACAGTTGCTGCCCGTAAATTAGGCTATAATGAAATCGATTCCTATGTAATAACCTTGGATCAAGATATAAAATTGGGAATGGAGAAAACTGCCGATAAGGATGGTATTTTTTTATTTGAAGATATTGAGATCATTGATGACGCGCAACACCCTCTTATAGCCATAACTGGCCCCCTAAGGAAGGATAAGAAAAAGGAGATAAAAAAATGAGTGATAGGATTATTAGGGAGGTTTATCAAGTTTTGAAGGAAAGAAGAGATACTCCTACCCATTCCTACACCTCCAATTTAATGCAAGATGATGATAAACTAGCTGAGGATAAGATCCTGGAAAAAATTGGTGAAGAAGCTGCAGAAGTCATTATCGCCTCTAAAAATGATGAAAACCTGATTTCTGAGTCTGCTGATCTGATATTCCATACTCTCCTTCTCCTGGTGTATAAAGGTGTGGAACTGGACGAGCTCTACACTGAATTTGAAAAAAGAAGGGGTTAATTGGTTACTATTTTTTAGGAAGGACTTAAATACCCAGCATACATTTTATCTTTTTTTGGTTTAGAGGGGTGATCAAATATGGAAAAAACAAATCTGGACAAGAATATATTCATATATCCCATGCCGGTGACACTTTTAGGGACTAAAAAGGGAGAAACAGCGAATTTCATGACTTTAGGATGGTTAACTCGGGTCAATGCCAATCCTCCTCTTCTGGCTGTAGGTGTAAACAGGGAACACTTGACTAATGAACTCATAAGAGAAAATAAGACATTCAGCATCAACTATCCTTCAGCTAACATGGTAAAGAAAGTGGATCACTGTGGACTCATATCTGGACGTAAAGAAGATAAATCTCTGTCTTTCACAGTAGAATATGGTGAACTGGAAACTGCACCACTCATCCAGGAGTGTAAACTATCATTAGAGTGCGAATTACTTGATATTTACGAAATGGTAACAAACGACCTTTTCATAGGGGAGATAATTGCTTCACATGCTGATGAATCTATTCTCACTCATGGAAAACCAGATATGGGCAAACTCAATCCTTTACTACTTACCATGCCCGATAACCACTACTGGACTGTAGGGGAGAAAGTGGGCAAAGCCTGGAATATTGGTCGAGAGCTAAATAAGCAAGACTAAAGGCAAGATAATATGAAGTTATTGAATTCATTTAGTTGAGGTTAGGTATGTTATATCGTAAGATGGGTAAAACTGGTGAGAAAGTTTCCATTCTAGGTATGGGATGTATGCGACTACCAACTCTGGGCAGCTATGACCGGATCGATGGTGTGAATGCATCAAAGTTACTTGATCATGCTCTGGATCGGGGGATAAACTATCTGGACACAGCTTACCCTTACCATGGTCTCAGTAACTCTGAGGGAGGGGCTAGTGAAGTGTTCTTGGGGGAATATTTTTCAGAAAATGATAGGCGTGATGAGATTTACCTATCCACCAAACTACCCACATGGCTCCTGAAAGAAGAAAAAGACATGGACAAATATCTGGATGAGCAGCTAAAACGTCTCAAGACGGATCAGATAGATTTTTACCTACTGCACTCTTTAAAGGAGAAGAACTGGTTCCATCTGGATATTCTGGGAATCTTAGAGTTTTTAGACTCTGTCCGGTCTGATGGGAGGGTAAAATACGTGGGATTTTCTTCACATGATGAGACTGGTTTTTTCAAGGAAGTTGTGGATTCATATAAGTGGGATATGTGCATGATACAATACAACTACTTGGATGAGAATATCCAGGCTGGCAAGGAAGGCCTCCGTTACGCAGTTGACCAAGGATTAGGAGTGGCAGTTATGGAACCGCTTAAAGGAGGTGTTCTGGCTCAACACATCCCACCAGCCGTTAAGAATATATGGGACAACTCTCCAGTTCAGAGGAAACCAGCTGAATGGGCTCTGCGTTATCTCTGGAACATGCCTGAGATCAGCACAGTGTTAAGTGGAATGACCACATTGGACCAGCTCGTAGAGAATTTACAAAGTGCAGAAGATGGAATACCTCATTCATTAACTTCTGAGGAAAGAGAAGTGATGGAAGAGGTTAAAACGGTTTACCAGGATAAGATAGTGGCAGAATGCAGTAGATGTGGTTACTGTATGCCCTGCCCCAGTGGAATCAACATTCCCCATTGTTTAAGTTATTTGAACCAAGCAAAAATGCTTGAAGACGACTCAGAAGTGAAAAGTCAGTATTACTTCATGCTAAAAGACACGGAAAGAGCCGGGAACTGTTTAGAATGCGGGTTGTGTCAGGAGTTATGTTCCCAAAAACTACCAATTATGGAACTTTTGAAAAATGTTAAAAAAGTATTTGGTAATTGATTTAGGAGTAAATTTAAAATTTGATTAGAATCTGGATTTATAATAATTATATGGATTGTATTGGGGTAAAAACAATGGAATTTCAGGATTTAATTAGGAAAAGATACAGTGTAAGAAGTTACCAGTCTAAACCTGTAGAAGAAGAGAAGTTAAACAAGGTGCTGGATGCAGCACGCTTAGCACCCACTGCAGCCAATAAACAACCTTTCCGTTTGATAGTTGTGGAAACCGAAGGGAAAACAGAGGAAATGAAGCGCATCTACCATGCAGACTGGTTCTCCCAAGCCCCACTGGTTATCTGTGCCTGTACAGTTAAATCAGAGTCCTGGACCCGTAGGGATGGCTGTAACTATGTGGAGGTGGACACTACCATAGCAATGGATCATCTCATACTTGCTGCCACAGAACTGGGACTGGGAACTTGCTGGATAGCTGCATTTGATGCGGAAGCTGCCAGGGAAGTTCTTAAAATACCAGAAGATATGGAACCATTACTTTTCACTCCTCTGGGGTATCCTGCTGATAAAGCAGGGGTTAAAACCAGGAGAAAAATGGATGAATTGGTGCATTACGAGTATTGGTAAGCATAATGAATAAAATAGGCATTCCCTTAATTTATTAATCCTAATAAAAAAACAAAAAGTGAAACGAATACTGGAATCAAAAGTTAGAAATTCTAATTGTAATAAAAATCGATCTAATTTCTTTCTATTATCAGTCTTAGGGTTTAATATGCTTTTTTGAATTTATTTTTTTGGAATGATCATATCTGAAATTTTTACATCAGGATGATGGTAGTTTTTAATACTTAGATCTGCGTCCCCGGGGTTGATTGCCCCATTTGGACACCAATTAAGGCAAGCGAAGCAATTTATACAATTATCTAACCATGATGGTTTATTGTTGATTATTTCAATATTATTTTGTGTGCAAATTTTTTCACAAGTGCCGCAGCCAGTGCAATTCTCATTAGAAGTTAAGGCCAATGAATCTATGCCTTTAAATAGTATTTGCTTTGTGAATGCTAAATAAACAGGAATCATTTTTAAAATCTGAGGTTTTAAAATGTTGAAAAACAGAATACTCGTATCTATTTCTTCTGTTTTTTTGTTTTTTATACTTGCACATACTTCATCTATCCTATTCTTCCACTCATTAAACATCATTTCCTTCTGAACCTGAGTGACTTTCCCTGATCCTAAACCGTTTTGAGGCATTCCCACTGCAAATCCAGCGGAAAGATTACCTCCGCATGAATTAATAGTCTTTTCAAGATGTTTTAGAGATTTGGATGGTGCTATTCCATAGGTGCAAAATGCAAAAATGTACTTAGATTGGATATTTTTAATTTTACAGATGAATTTTTCCATGAACTGGGGAGGTTTGAAGTCATAAATAGGAAAAACCAACCCAATAACATTGGCATCGGTTTCAATGCTTTCTTGGTTTATCATGGACATAATTGGTGTCAAAACGGCATTTAATCTTATTGCTACATCTCTAGCCACCGCAAAAGAATTGCCTGAACCGGAAAAATAGTAGATTTCTACCTTATCCATATTGCATCATCCCCTCTAAAAGATTTCATTCTATTTTATTATTATTAACATGCTATTTTTTCATATTTAATATTTTTCAAATAGAATTATGATTAGGATACAGGACCTATGAAATAACAACTTAGCTGGCGAGAATTAGGTTTAGGGGCTTATTCAATAATTTTAATATGTTAGATTAATAGCTTCCATAAACCGTTCCTTAATGTCCTCTGGCTCCAGGGGAATTATGGGAACATCTGCATTCCCTGCTTTGACTTTCACATGAACGAAAACCGGTCCTTCAGTTTCCAAAACTGTTGTAAAATCGATATTTTTTTTAGATTCGGGAAAGAAGAATGTTTTCTGGAATCCCACACTTTCAGCTACCTTCTTAAGATCAGTGGTGGAGGCATAAGTGCATTGGCTACCTGTACTGCCATAACATTCGTTATCCAGCACTACCAGGATAAGGTTTTGGGCTTTCTGGTTGGCAATGGTTACTAGACTGCCTAGGTTCATCAGGACTGATCCATCCCCGTCAAAGACCACTACTTTTCTTCCCTCCTTTCCTTCATAGCTTTCAAGGGCCATGGCCAGTCCTAAGCCTATGGATGAAGCCATTCCCATGGATCCTAACATGTAAAAATGTTGCGGGGAATCTTTGACATGATAAAGCTCTCGGGATGGGAATCCGATGTTACAGATTACCAATTCCTTTTCTAATTGATTTGAAATCTGTTTCAGGGCTTTGATTCTTTCCATTATTTAGCTCCTCTATTTAAATAATCTTTACCAGAAGCTGATATCCAACAATATCCCCAGGGGTGCTCCACCAAGCTCTGCCAGGATCCAGGACTCAGGTATAAGCTTCAAGGCTTCTTCAGGAGTTTTAGGGTGTACATAGGCTATTTTAAGGGTATCCATCAATCCAGGGGTGGCTTCACCCATAGGGATCTGGGCACATATGGGTTCACCTTTAGTGCCCCGGTGACTTATAATCATAAGTATGGGGAATTTATAGATGCTGTAAAGTGATGCCAGTACATTTACAGAGTTTCCCAGTCCCGAGTTCTGCATGAGCATGGCAGGTTTCTTCCCACCCATATAGGCTCCGGCTGCAATACCAAATCCTTCTTCTTCTCGTGTTACAGGGACATGGATGATTTCTGGGTCACATTCAATCATTTCCAGGAGTTTTCCCAGGTTCACACAGGGCATGCTCACCACAAAATCGATCCCTGCCTTTTTAATTCCATCAAAAACTGCTTGACTACTGTCCATGGAGTTTTTCTCCATATTTTCTATTTTTTTGGATGTTATTCAATGAGTTCGAATCTTATTCGCCCAGTATACTGGTTGTATCCAGGTCTAATTTGGAGGTTATTTCCTTTAATTCTTCCACCAAATTATCATCTAATGACATGCCTTCTTCCTGGTGTTGTTTCACATTCCTGACTTCCATATCTCCAGGTATGAACACGTTGGGAGTGGCTTTGATCTCATTTATGAAATCATCAACCTGATTTTTAAAGTCTTCCATATCCACAAACTTGGATGGGTCTATGGCAGCAATAAGGTCTCCTTTGGTACACATAACCTCCGGATTAGCGGTTCCGGTAACAGATTTACCATAGGAGGCATTAACCAGTGGTCCGGCCATGATCTCAATCATGAAGGCCAGTGCATATCCTTTATGAGCTCCAAATGGTAAAATTGAACCTTTAAGGGCTTCAAGAGGATCAATTGTAGGCCGTCCATGGGCATCTAAGGCAACATTTTCCGGTATCATTTCACCCCTTCGTTTTGCTTCCAGGAGTTTTCCACGTGCTGAAGCCGAGGTGGCCATGTCCACGGAGACATAGTGACTCTGGGAAGGCATACCAATAGCCAGGGGGTTTGTTCCAAGTATCGGTTCTTTACCACCTATTGGTGCAACTGCGGGTTCAGTGTTGGCGATTACTATCCCAATAAGATCCTCCATGATTGCCATGTCAGTATAGTAACCAGCTACACCAAAATGATTGGAATTATGAACACCTACTAAACCAATACCAGTGTCTTTAGCTTTTTTCATGGCCATTTCCATGGCTCTATAGGTTACAACGTGTCCAAAGCTGTGGTTCCCGTTGAGAAGAGCTGTAGCTCCGCTCTCTTTTTCCACTGTAATTTCACTTTTTGGCTTTATAGTTCCCACTTTTAATCCCTTAACGTACTGGGGGAATCTTCCCAAACCATGGGATGAAAAACCCTTTAAATCCGCGTCTAAAGTGACTTCGGCTACTATGGATGCGTCTTCATTGGGAACATCCATATGGGTTAGCATTTCCATGATCAGAGATAATTCCTGTTCTGCCGTAATTTTCATAAATATTCACCTTCTTCCTGTAAATCTAAAATAATAACAAATATTGTATCTTAGAGTTCTATCCAATTACCTTGGGATGTTTTAAGTTCAACTTTACCCTGGGAGTCTTCCACCACTTTTCCAATAACTTGGCAGGGATAATATTTTTCGATAATCTTAAGAGCTTCATGATGGTTTTGTTGGGGTAATATAACTGCAAATCCAATACCCATGTTGAAGACACGATACATTTCTTCAATCCCCACTCCCTGGGATGATATGAAATCAAAAAGTGGTGGGGGTGATGGTAACATATCAATATGATAGCTAATTCCTTTTTTAAGTCTTTTCAGGTTGGTGAATCCTCCCCCAGTTATATGTGCCAGACCGTGAACTTCCACATTATCCACTAATTCCATAATTGCCTGGACATAAATACGGGTGGGTTCCAGCAATGCTTCCCCCACAGTAACCTTTTTGTCTGTTGGCAGAGAATCATCAACTTTCAAACCAGCTTCCTGGAAGAATACTCGGCGTGCGAGGCTTAAACCATTACTGTGAATTCCGCTGCTTTCTATTCCAATTATTATGTCTCCATCTTGTATCTTTTCGCCAGTGATGATTTTATCCAGATCCACCAGGCCGATACCAGTAGCTGCCAAGTCGAAGTTTTTAACTATTCCTGGTAGAGAGGCGGTTTCTCCCCCGATCATGGCTGTTTTGGCCTGGTAACATCCTTCGGCTAGGCCGCTGGCGATCTGTCGGCCTGCTTCAGGGTCTGGTTTTTCCACTGCTAAGTAGTCGACCATGGCCAGTGGACGTGCCCCCACACAGATGAGGTCGTTAACTACCATAGCCACACAGTCAATGCCAACGGTGTCATACTTTTCCATCATCTCTGCCACCAGGATTTTACTCCCCACGCCATCGGTGCTCATGGCCAGAGCCTGGTTTCCCAGGCGGACCAGTGCAGCGAAATGGCCGCTCTCTGTTATAACATCCTGAAACTCAAGTGTTTCTTTTAGTTTTTGGGTTAAGGCTTTGACAGTGACCTCTTCCAAGTCGATGTCTACCCCTGATTCTGAATAGGTTACCATGAATAAATCACCTGAATTAAGACTAAATTAAAAGTTAACTATCTATACTATGCTTTGGTCTTTAGGCTAATAAAAGTTAAGAAAAAAATTCGGAAAAAATAGATAAAATTTGATGTTCAAAACATCCTAAATTTGCCATAAATTATTTTATAAAACAATATAAAAGGAAAACTACTGTATTCTAGCAGTTTCCAGGTTCATAGGAGTTTTTGTTTCAATTTTATAGCTCCTGTAAATGCTGCTGGCCAGATCCAGAGTTTTATAATTATCACCATGGCATATAAGTATTTTTTCTGGTTTAGGGCTTATACGGCGCACGTAATCCATTAACTGCCTACGGTCAGAGTGTCCACTGAATCCTTCAATAGTTTTGATGTTCATTTTAACGTTATACACGTTGGTCTTACCTTCTTCTTTAAGAGGTATTTCTTTCCAACCTTTTTGCAGTCTGCGTCCCAGTGAACCTTCAGACTGGTATCCTACAAAGACCAGTGAATTCCTTTCATCCCCACATAACCATTTAAAGTATTCCACTGAATTTCCACCAGTTAACATACCCGAAGTGGAAAGTATTATTGAAGGATCACCTTCTACAATGTCTTTTCGTTCCTCAATACCGTTAACCTTATGAAAAACATCAGAGACAAATGGGTTCCGTCCCATGTGGAATATTTGGTCCCTTAAATCCTTGCTGAGGTATTCTGGTCGGGCAGTGTGGATGGCGGTTGCCTCCCAGATCATGCCATCAATATAAATAGGAACCTCGTCAATGATTCCATGGCGAATATATTCATCTAGGACAATCATCATCTCCTGGGCACGTCCAACTGCAAAAACAGGGATTAAAACCTTACCTTTACGTTCTAAAGTTTGGTAAATGGTTTTGATAATATTTTTTTCGGCATCGTTTCTGGTTGGTTGCACATCTTCATGGCCTCCATAGGTACTTTCCATTACCAGTGATTCTATTCGTGGGAATTTAGCCACTGCAGGTTCAAGGAGTCTGCTTCGCTCATACTTGAAGTCTCCGGTGTATACGAAGTTGTGCTGCCCATCACCGATATGCATGTGGGTAATGGCCGAACCAAGAATGTGACCCGCGTTGTGTAATGTTAGGCGGATGTCAGGGGCAATATCAGTGACTTCTCCATAGTCTAGGGTTAGTGTGTGTTTAATGCTCTTTTTAACATCTTTCACATTGAATGGTAGGGGACTGTCTTCCCGGTGAGCGATATCAATATGATCCATCTGTAAGAGGGTCATCAAATCCCTGGTGGGTGTGGTGCAGTAAACCGGGCCCTCATATCCATAATGGTAAAGGTATGGTAAGAATCCAGAGTGGTCCAAGTGTGCGTGTGATATTATAACTGCATCAAGATCATCTAAGACAAATTCTGGTACGTTTAGATAAGGATATGAACTTTTATCATCTTTACCCGCAACATTAACCCCACAGTCCATGAGTATTTTGCTGTTGGATGTTTGCATGAATAATGATGATCTTCCCACTTCACGAAAGCCTCCTAGGGCAGTGAGTCTGACCCATTCATTTTCCATAGCCACGGGGCGATGAATACGATTTCCCAATTGTTGAAGGATTTTCTTACGTTCTTTACTGTTCTTTCGAAGTGTCCTCCTAATCCTTTGAATTATCTCAGAGGAAATAGGGGGTGTACGTAATATTTTCGGAGCCCAACCAATTTGTTTAACGATTTCACGCGATGTAGCTCCGTATTTACCTATAACAAGACCAGGTTTCCTTGCTTCGATTATGACTTCGCAGGTCACATCATCAAAGGATATATTGGTGATCTTTGCCTCGTCAGGGACTATGCTGTGGATGCGGTTAATGGACTCTTCAGGCTCGGTGAGCACAGAACGGTGAGAACGTATGATGATCCTCTTTCTAATGTCCTTGGCCAGATCCCTGATAAGATCACCGTTTTCGGTAATTATCTCCGGGTTTTTAGTGTAAATAACCACTTCTGGTCCTTCGAATTCCACTTTTGCCACTTGAACTCGGCTGGGTAATCTTTGTACTATTGTGTTTTTGATTTCTTGAATCTCTGAACCCATAACATCACTTCTAAAAAAAATAGAAAACAGTTTAAGCCCGTAAAGGGGACTTTAGATATTTTACAATAATTAAAACTAGTTTATGTCTTTAATTTTTTTGTCAACTTCTTCCTTGGATAATTTTTTAAATCCTTCTTCGCTGGTAATTGTGGCCACCAGGACTCCGTTTCCAGAAAATGCATCCCTCTCCATGGCAGATTTAATGGCCCTTATGGCCACATCGATACCTTCTTCTACATAGAGATCTTCACTGTAACGGTCTTCAAGAACACCGTAAGCCATAGGCGACCCTGAACCAGTAGCGATCATCAGATCCTTGACAACTCCTCCAGTGGGGTCTAATGAGTAAAGAGCTGGTCCTTTATCATCCACTCCTCCCAGAAGGGTCTGGACAAAGAATGGATGGAACCTAGATGAGTGTAATATGTTGGAGGTGAGGGTGGCTGCGGCTTCAACATTGATTTTTTTACCGTTTCGGAGTCTAAAAAGCGCCACTTCCGCACTGATGTATTTCATCAGGCTCTGGGCATCGGAGACAGCACCGGCAATGGTGGTTCCAATATGATCATCAATTTTGAAGATCTTATCGGCCACTTTGTGGGCTATGAGATTACCCATGGTGGCTCTTTTTTCGGTAGCAAATACAACTCCATCCTTACAGGTTAAACCAACAGTTGTAGTGCCTTCAAGTCGATTTTTATCATTCATAGATACACCTCAAAAAAACATAAATAAAAAATAGCTTAACTTTCTATGTGCTACTTTAAAATTCATTGTATATAAATATTGCTAGTTTAGTTTAGTCTATTAAAAGCTTTTTATGTCCTTCTTTTTTATGTAAGGCCTATATAAGTCTTTTCCTTCTTTCTTCATCCATATTTTTTTTTGACTTGTCCCTTTCATTAAAGATTTCCCTGAAGGTAATCATGGTTTTAGACAGAAAAATTTGGTAAAATTAAAAAAGAAAAATTAGATGATATTAACCTTAAAAAAATAATTAGGTTATTATCACGTCTAGGTTATCTTCAGAAATCCCTGTTTTGATTTCACGGGATATTCTACGTCCCATACTCATGAATTCTCCAAAGAGGAGATAGCTGTAGGGAGATACATCCATGAAGGTATTGGTACCACCATCACTACGGGCACTCATTTCAAAGACTATTACTTCCAGATCATCGTTAACCAGTGTCTGTAAACAGAACGGACCATTCATGCCTGGGGGCACCAGTTTCTTAGCACCGTCCACTAATTTATCTCCTATATCAAACACTTGGGGGAGTAAAGATTCTCTCATGACCACAGGGTGATTTCCAGTTATAACATAGGATGGATCTAATCCAACGTCTAGCTGATCTTTAGCGGGAATTCTACATACGCCATCTATATTCGATTCATAACGGCTATCCATACCTAAAACTTCGACTTCATCATTTAGGGCAGAGTAGAAATAATGGATACAGTAGTTACAACCTGAAACATATTCTTCAATGTGGGCGAGGGCAACGTCTTCCTCACCAATCCAGTTCCTTTTGAGCATGGAATCAATTTTTTCATGATATTCCTCTGTTGATGATGCTACAAAGTATCCGCGACCGCCCCTTGCACCAGGGAATTTGACCATTACTGTACGGTCAATATCGGATGGATCCCCATATTTTTGTGGAATTCTAATGCCTGATTCGACCATCAATTTTCTTTCCAAGTCTCTTTCGGCCTCCCAACGGAGTATATCTCGATTACCGAACATGGGTACATTAAAATCATTTTCAACCCGGTCTAGACCTGCATAAGCCACAAATGAACCGTGGGGGATAACTATACTATTCATGTTTCGCAGTTCATCCTGTACTTCGTCATTAACTATGTCCTTGAATTCGTCCACCATTATGAAATCATCAACTACTCTGAAGCGCTGGTAGGGGACTTCACGCCCTTTCTCACAGACCACCGCGGTATGGAATCCCTCTTCTTGAGCTCCTTTCAACATGTGCAGCGAGCTGTGACTTGCCAGGGTGGCTATAGTTATTTCATCCTTGTTATATCCATTGAGGATGTTCAGAATTTCATCTCGGTTTACTTTACCCAAATGCATCCCTCCATTTATAATATTTATTTGATTTTTAGTCTAGGTGATAGTTATGTTTTGTGTCTTGACTTTTTGATGGGAAACTTCTCTAAGATATTTTCTAATGAATTAGAGGTCATATAACTAATAAAAAATTAGTATAACTTTTTAATGGGAATTTAATTAAAAAATGAGATATTTAGTTGGTAATGGATAATTAATCCTCAGAAGTATCGTTTGAGGGTATATTATTCATTTTTGTTTCGTTTTTTCTGTGGCGAAAGATTTTTTTAATATCTTTGAGGGTTATATTTGATTTTATATCATTATTTGCAGTGGCGCATGGAGCTAGAGCGCAACAGCCGAGGCAACCCACAGATTCTAATGAGTATTCTAGATCAGATGTAACACCATCTTCCCCTATGCCCAGATGTCTTTCTATGCCTTCTATAATTTTATCTGCACCTTTAACATGGCATGCAGTCCCAGTGCAGACCATGATATGATTATTACCTCGGGGAGTAAATCTGAACTGGGAGTAGAAGGATGCCACTCCATATATCTCACTTACAGGGGCTCTGGTGAACCTTGACACATCTTTTAATATTTCTTCAGGGAGATAACCAAAATTAGATTGGATATCCTGTAAAATAGGAATTAGTTCTGATCTAATTCCTTGATAAGAGGATAATATTTCTAATAGTTCTTTTTCCATTGTAATTCTCCTTATTCAATATCTCAGCATGTCTTTTTATTGATGAGTTATAGTTTTTATAGATATCTTCCAATCCTGAATTCATGACTAATTTTTAGATATAGTTGGTGAACCACTTAATTAATATACCAGTGAGAAGTTCCATATTATTTCTTATGAAGGGTAAGGTTATTGGAGATATTCTGGTTTTGAAAAAAAATGTGGATAATCCTCAGGAACTTCTGAAAATCCCAGGGGTAAACCGTGTGGTGCGTTTGGGTAGAATAAAAGGTGTTCAGAGGGAACCTGATGTTGAAGTGATCATCGGTGATGGTACAGAAACGGTTCACAGGGAGAATCACTGTTTTTTCAAGCTTGATGTTTCCAAAATTATGTGGTCCAAGGGAAACACAACGGAAAGAAAGAGGATGTCACAACTAGTTGAAGATGGAGAAACAGTAGTTGATCTTTTCAGTGGGATTGGCTATTTTACCATACCCATGGCAGTTCATGGAAATCCTAAGAAAATATATGCAGTGGAGATAAATCCAGTTGCCTATGGTTATCTGGCTGAAAATATTAGGATTAACAAAATCGAGGACATCGTTGAACCAATTAAGGGGGACTGCAGGGATTTAGCACCCAGAAAATGTGCTGATAGGGTTTTAATGGGATATATCGGGAACACTGATGAGTATCTGGACGTGGCCATGGAGGTACTCAAGGATGAGGGTGTAATTCATTATCATGAATCAGTGCCTGATAAACTGAAATTTAAACGGCCTGTGGAAAGGGTTCAAAGAGCTGCAAAAGGATACGAAGTTGATATTTTAAATCAGAGAATTATTAAGAAATATTCTCCAGGAGTTTATCATGTTGTGGTTGATGCACGAGTGAGAAAAGGTTGATTTTGATTTTTCATAGATGGAGAATACTATTATCTGATATACTATTGAAAACCATGAATTTTTAATGAATCTATTCTTTACTTTTCAATAAGTAACTTCTTAATAGTATATTTTTAATTCAAATAGAACAATTCATTTTAGGGTTATTATTATTTTTAAGTGTTTATATTCATTTTTCATGTTTTTCCTACTTGAAAAGAATTTATGGTTTGGAAATTTTTCGGAATGAATACATAAAATATATAATGTAGTAATGATAAAGATATTGATGGCATTGAACAATATTGTTATTACATTATAAGTGGTGGGGTAATGCTTATGGTGGCAACGAAAATTTTGGTTGTGGAAGATGAAGGGCTCACTGCCATGGAAATCCAGAGAAAACTGAAAACATGGGGTTATGATGTCCCATCATTTGCTTTTTCACGTAAGGAAGCTGTTCAAAAGGCTAAAGAAATTAAACCAGATCTAATTTTAATGGACATAATGCTTAAGGGTAAAGGAGATGGGATTGATGCTGCTCAGGAAATTAAAAGCATTCGAGATATCCCCATCATATATCTAACTGCATATGATGATATTAGTACCCGTGAAAGGGCTGAAACTACCAATCCTGATGCATATTTAATCAAACCATTCGAAGAAAAAGAACTTCAAAGTAAAATTGCAACTGCACTATGTGGGCATAAACTGGAAAAAAAATTCTTAAAAACCGGAAAAGAGCTTGACACTGATTTAAAAGATTCTGGATTAATCTTAATTAATTTTAAAGGAGAAATTGTTTATATAAATGAATTCGCATCTAATTTAACTGGTTTTAAAGAGCATGAGGCAACCTACAAAGTGTTGAATGAAGTTTTTCCAATTAAAGGAATTAAAGATGACAATGTGGGAAATTATCTGAAAAATATTTTCACCAAAAATACCATTATTACAGATAAATCCATTTTGAAAAATAATCATGGTCAGGATATTAATGTGGAATATAAAATTAATTCCATCAAGGATGATAATGGCAGATTTTTAGGAGCTGAACTTGTTTTTAAAGATATCAGTAAGCAATTAAAGGATGAAAAATCTTTAAAGGAACGAGAAAAAAGATTTAGAAGTATTTACTACCAATCCATGCTAGCAACTGAGATATTCGATGCTAAAGGAAAGTTAAAAGATGCAAATCCTGCATGTGTTCGTCTTTTTGGTGCTGAAGATCTCAATCAGTTAGAACAGTTCAACCTTTTTAAAGATTTTAAACTGGAATCCCAAGAAGTTGAAAATCTAAATAAAGGCCTGGAAGTCAACTTTGAATGTAAATTTGATTTTGAAGAATTATTAGAACTTGGATTTGAAAGAGCAGATAAAGAGGCAATATGTCTCAGTCTTTATATAACCCCTCTTAAAATGGACGGAATCATAGATGGTTATTTAGTGCAGTTCCAGGACATCACTCAACATCGCAGATTGGATGAATCTCTTAAAAATAGTAAAGAAAGATACCAGCAAATTTTAGAAACTTTAGATCAAGCTGTAATTGCATTTGACAACGATTTAAAATGCATATATTCTAATAAAATGGGCAAGGACTTGATTGATCTTAAAGAGGATGTGATTGGCAAATCATTTCAGGAATCTATGAAATCCTTTTGGAATGAAGAATTAGAAAGAATGTGCATGGAAACCTTTCAGTCAGGTAAACCTTCCATCATGGTAAAAAGCCTCCAAAAAAATATAATGCCAACATATATTGAAATAAAATCTTATAAATCATCTGAAGGTTTAATAATCATCTTAAATGATGTTACTACAATTAAACAAGATGAAGAAGAACTGAGAAGAAAGGAAAGTTTATACCGTGCAGTGGTAGATGATCAAAACGAAATAATATGTCGTTTCAACAAAGATTTCCAGTTAACGTTTGCTAATGAGGCTTATTATCATTTATTTGGTTTTCATGATAAATCTAATTATGTATTCTCCCTTTCCGAAGAAAATTTGGATAAAATGAAGGATCAGTTCCGATCATTTGATGAAGAGAATCATATAAAGGTCTTTGAAGGCCCTCTTAAGATGTCGAATGGAGTTATCAGTTGGTGGCAATGGGTTACCAGAGTCCACTTCGATAGAGATGGAAATATATCCGAATATCAATCTGTGGGGCGTGATGTAACCCAACACCACCAAGCAATGGAAGAAATTCAGAATAATATTCAAGAACTTGAATCATCAATAAAAGAGAAAAATAATGAATTAAAAGGGCTTAAAAAATCGTTAAATCGGGAAATATCAGATAAAAGGACAAAGATAAGCTCTATGGAAAAGTTAAATGAAGAAATTAATAGAAAATACCAGGAAGAATTACAAAAAAACAAAGAAATAATAGAAAATCAGTTTAATGAACTTGAATCTTTTAAAGATAGGGAGAGAACCCTTAAAGAGACTTTAAAACTTCTTGAAACAGATTTGAAAACTAAAACAACAGAGATTGAGAATTCGAATGAGGTTTTGGCAGCTGAAAAGGGTATCCGAATAAAAACTGAGGAAGATCTGCGCAAAAAATCTCTTGATCTGGAAAATCAACTCGATAAAACAAATTCCGCATTATCTATTATCGATAATCTTGAAAAAGAAATAGAAGAAAAAGAGGAAGAACTAATCGAGCTTCAGAATAGTTTTGAAACTGAAATATCCCAAATCCAGGACAAAGAGTTAAAGGTCCAAAAATCTCTCCAGAAGCGTGAAAAGACTCTTAAAAACATTTATAATGGAGTTAGAAGGGATATTCAAATGATATCTACCTTAAATCGTCTCCATTCGGAGTACGTTACTGATCAGATTATTGAAAAATTAGAAGATGGTCGCAGTTACCTTCGATCTTTTGGAATCATCCATGAAAAGTTATACCAATCAGATGACTTTGAAAATGTGAATTTGGAGGAATACCTCAAAAGTATAGTGGATGATATTACACGGTCCCACGGAGCAAAAAATGTGGATATAAAACTAAAAACCAATAATATTGCTCTTAATATGGAAACTGCAGTTCCTTCTGGTCTTATTATAAGTGAACTGATGATTAATGCTATGAAGCACGCGTTTCCTGGCGACAAACCGGGTGAAATCAGGGTAGATGTGGAAAATATTGATAAAGATATGATTATTAAAGTTTCTGATAATGGTATTGGAATGCCCCCACATATATCAGTAGAAACAGCAGATTCGTTTGGTTTACAATTAGTTCGAACTTTCGTAGAACAATCCGAAGGTTCAATAGAATTTGAAGGAGATGAAGGTGCTAAATTCATCATCAAAATCCCAATTAAGGATTGATTAAAACTAATCTTATACGATTGTCATCAACCATTGAAGAGCCTAAAATTGTGATATACTGAATGTAAATTTTGATAATGTATTAATTTAATCGAGATCGCCTCAGAATTGGGAACATAGTCCTTGAACTGTTATTAACAGTCCAATTAGGAGTTATGTAAAGAAAATGCAAATTCAGATAGTACAAAATTCCCAAAAATTCATTAGATCGTTGATCAAATAAAGTAGCATGCTTTTAAGATCGTTTTAATTATTAACTAACATATCTTCCCATAATATTGAATCATTTAAATTAGATAAAGGGGGTTTATAGAGTGGATCTGGATGATTTGGAAATTCTCCTGGTTGAAGATAATCCCACCGATGCTGAATTAACCATGAGAGCTTTAAAGCGAAATAATCTGGCTAATAAGCTTTTTTGGGTTAAAGATGGAGAAGAAGCCCTTGATTTTATCTATGCAAGAGGTCAGTTTGCAGATAGGAATCCGGGAGACTTGCCCAGATTGATACTACTAGATCTTCGCATGCCCAAAGTAGATGGTTTTGAAGTATTAAAGGATATCAAGACAAATGAAAGCACTTGTAAAATACCAGTAGTGGTTCTCACATCTTCCAAAGAAGATAAGGATGTTGTGGAAAGTTACAAGTTAGGTGTGAACAGTTATGTGGGTAAACCTGTAGAATTTGACGATTTTATCGATGCAGTTTCTACCTTGGGATTATACTGGATGTTAATAAACAAACCACCTTAATTGTAGGATTTCTTTATGCAGATATTCAATTTATGTTCTTAGATCATGGTTGGGGAAATTTTCATGGACGACACCATTAAAATTTTGGTACTGGAGGATGTTCCATTAGACGTGGAGTTAATGGAGGCAGAACTTAAACGGGAAGGAATGAATTTTATTTCTCGCCGAGTGGAAACAGAAGAAGAATATCGTAAAGAGCTAAACGAATTTAAACCAGATGTTATTTTGGCTGATCATTCATTACCTCATTTTGATGGGATTTCTGCAATGAATATTGCACAGGATATCTCATCACAAACTCCCTTTATTTTTGTCAGTGGTCAGATGGGAGAAGAATTTGCAGTGGAAATGCTTAAAAAAGGAGCAACCGATTATGTTCTCAAGCATAATCTTTCAAAATTAGGGCATTCAGTAAAAAGAGCTATCAGTGAGGCAGAAGAATTTCTGGAAAAGGAAAAGGCTCAGGAAAAATTAGCAAAAAGTGAAGAGAAATACAAGACTCTTTTTGATCTATCTCCTGATTATGTGGTGGTTATAGATCCAGATGGGAAGGTTCTGGATATAAATCAACGTAGGGAGGAAGATAGTGGTTTAACAAAAGTAGAATGTATTGGAAAAGATATAAATGAAATTTTCAAGTTATTTGTGGATTATTCTATATTTGAAGAAGATTTTATGGATGAGTTTTTGGCAAGGGATGAAGAACAGCCAATGGAACTAAAAGTATTTCAGGGTCGGGATGTGGGATATTTAGAGATGCACCATGCTCCCATAACGAAAGAAGGAAAGATATTTGCCATTCAAATAATATTCCGGAATATAACTGAACGTAAAAATGCTGAAAAGGCTTTGCTTGAAAGTCGAGAGCGTTTATCTGATGTCAATGCTTATCTAGAAGCAATTATAAATGCTTCTCCATTTGCAATCGTTGATTTATATCCTGATGGCAGGGTAAAATATCTCTGGAACCCTGCAGCCGAAAACATCTTCGGTTGGAGAAGAAATGATGTTTTAAAAAATCATTTACCTTTTTTAAATGAGATAAATTATGAGAAATTTGAATATGTTATGCAAAGGGCATTATCTAATGAATCAAAATCGGATATTGAGCTTGAGTGTGCTAGAAAAGATGGTGAGACTATTTATACTATGATGGCTGCTGCCCCTCTTTTTAATGTGGATGGAGAAATTCAGGGGATCATGGCTACGTTTGCCGATATAAGTGACATGGTAGCTGCTGAAAATCAAATTATGGCATCGTTAGAGGAAAAAGAGGTTCTTCTAAGAGAAATACATCATAGGGTAAAAAATAATCTTCAGATCATATCCAGTCTCATGAATCTACAGTCAGAATACACTCAGGAACCCGAAATTTTGAAAATGTTCCAGGAAAGCAAAAACCGCATCAGATCCATGGCTTTGATTCACGAAAAACTATACCAGTCAAAGGACTTGGCCCACATTGACTTTGTTGAATATCTGAAAAGTTTGGTAGATATGCTTTTAAGTTTCTATCGTGAGGAGAGCACTGATATCAATGTTAGTTTAAAATGTGGTGAGATAAATCTGGAAATTGACACTGCAATTTCAATGGGACTCATTGTGAATGAACTTCTTTCGAACTGTTTTAAACATGCTTTTCCAGGCCAAATAAGTGGTGAAGTTGCAATCACCCTTTCCAAGAATGGGGGAAATTATTTACTTGAAGTCGCTGATAATGGTATTGGAATACCTGGGGATGTTGATATCAAAAACACAGATTCATTGGGACTTTTAATAGTGCAAACCTTAACACTACAGCTAAAGGGAACCTTAGAGCATTATAATGAGGGAGGAACCAAATTCAGAATATTATTCCCCGATAAGACTTGAAGATGAGGTTAATAATCTCTTCGCAAGCCTAAAAAGTATAATAGTCTCAACGAAATTCCTGTCTATGATGTATTTAATGGTATGATTAAGCAATTTTTCTAAAAATGGCCTCACTTAAAAACTCATCTTTTACATATTTTTGATATACCGGAAGTCTTTCTTCTAACTGTAATCCTATCTCCTGAGTAAATCGTTCCAGTTCATCAAGTTCGGGCCATGGGGATTCTGGGTTCACATAATCCTTGGTTAATGGGGAAACACCACCCCAGTCATCTGCACCTGAAAGTAAAAAGATTGGGGCTGTATTAATATTAAGATTTGGAGGGACTTGAACTCCACATTCCGGGAAAAGTATTCTGGTAACTGCAACCATGCGAATCATATCCAAAAGTGATGGTTCTGGGTGTTTTTCCATTTTGATACCTGGTTTTGGTTTGAAATTCTGGATAATTATTTCCTGAATATGGTCGTATTTATCCTGAATTCTCCTTAACTCCAGAAGAGAATTTGTTCTCTCTTCCAAACTCTCCCCAATGCCGATGAGAAGTCCTGTGGTGAATGGTATTTTTAATTTCCCCGCATTTTCAATAGTTTTAATCCTTAACTTGGGATCCTTCCCAGGACTTTTTTCATGAGCTGGCATGTTCATCAATCGTGGGCTAGAGTTTTCCAACATCAAACCCATGGAAGCATTAACTTCTTTTAACATTTTAAGCTCACTCTTCTGCAGTATGCCTGGATTACTGTGGGGAAGCAAACTTGTTTCATTAAGTGTCCTCTCGCACAAGTGGTAGAGGTATTCCAACATTCCTTCAAATCCAAACTTTTCCAGAGCATCCTGAACTTGAGGAGATGTATCGGCCTGTTCTCCAAAAGTGAAAAGAGCTTCCCTACAACCATAAACATCTGCTTTACGAATGGTATTCATAACATCCGAGGGAGGCATGATTAGGGTAGCATCAGGATCTTCAGGATCCCTGCGGAATGTGCAATAACCACAATCATTCCGACAAATATTGGTTAATGGCAGGAAAACATTTTTAGAAAAAGTAATCTTATTGGTTTTCCGGAGTGAATTGGCCTGTTTCATTAAATCTAAAACATCGTTTCCATGAACCTTCAACATGGAAATCATTTCTTCCTTGGATAACATTTTTCATCCTATTAGATATTCACTATCCTTAAAAAATATATTTTTACAAAATCTCAAATTTTGTTAGTGTTCTTTTGAGAAAGAAGTATTGATGGGGATATTATAGTTTTAGATGGTTTTTATCCTTCCAAAGCAGAAACCACGAGTTCAACAAACATTGGCCCCACACCACTTTTATCCTTCCACAATATCAAAAAAATAGCAATATCTTCTAAAAGGCCCATCCCATAATCTGCATGGCAATTCATGTTTTCGAAAGATTCTTTAAGGCGGTATATTCCATATACATCAGTTTCTCCCTGAATTTCCACATGGGAACGGATCTGTTCATCTAGAATAGTAAGGATATCTGCTGTTTCATCTGAATACATATCCAGATTCCTTGCCCCTAACCCTTTAAAAACTTCAGAGATGACAGAAACAAGTTCTTCTGGTTTTATTCGCCTACGTGATCTTCCCCGGACAATAAGTAATTGGGAGGTGTCCATTGCTGCTTTGGAACCGTCGAAGGCTTCTAACTGGCCCATAATCTGTCCTGCAACCTCACGGGTCTTCAATTGGTTTCCTCCAGGCCATTAATGATCTCTTGTTTCAGTTCCCCCATGGTGGCGACTTTTTCTGCAAATGCATTGTGACGGTGGATACTCTCTTCGTTAATCTGCCGTGCCGTGATGAGGGTGTCATCGGGCAGGTGAGAGAATTCTTGAACGATCTTTTGTACCATATTTCGCACACAGTCTTCTACAAACATGGGATTTTCATGGGCATGTTCTACAACAGCGTGTTCATCATTCCTTTTCAATAATTCGCATACTGATGAACTCATTGAATCCTCGATTATCCGTATGATATCTTCGCCCCGAATTATTTGCTGGGCAGGAACTTCAATCATTATGCTCCCCCTACCTCTCTGATTGTGGGATGCGAATGTTACAGTTTCCAGGACTTTTTCAGTTGTTTTTTTATCTAAAAATTCCAGGAGCTTCTGTTTAGAGCTTTCTTTAACAGTTTCCTGAGCACAGGGGCATACAGTCATCCCTACAACTTCTGCTCCAATCATTTTTCTGATGACCACTTCATCATCATTGCGATAGCCGATGGCATCAGCCATGATATTGGTCATTTCCTGTGTTTTGTGTTTGGTCACTGGTGACTTTTTCATGATCATGAAGTCACTTTTCATGCTGACCTCTGCCCTTTTGGCATATTTGTGCTTTTCAAGAAGCAAACTGACGATTTCGGCACACAAAGACTCTATTTCCACAGCGTTACCTTCTACGGCTTCTTCTAAGACGTCACTTATGGCTTCAGGATTACGTGACATGTGAATTCCTCGTTGTGTGCTGGGGAGATCCACATAAGCATCGAAGGTAGGTATGAGCACTATGGGTCTTTTCTTATCTCTTTCAATTTTTAAGAGTTTTTTAACCCCTTTGACCCCTACTCTGGTGAGGTGTACGGGGATGGTAGGTGACTTTTCCTGAGTATCAGGTAAACATGGTGGTTCCAACTTTTTCACCCCTGAGTTCAACAAATGAGAATTTTTTTTTATACATTCTCACTATTCTATTTCTCATATAAATTAGGGAATATAAAAAGAGTTGTGTATTGTTAGTGTATTTGGTCATTTTTTTTAAGATATATTTCTTTTCCAAAAGAAAAATAACATTGTATAATAATTTTTTTTAAGATAAAAGATGTTTTTCCAGGGATTGTTTGAATTCAGGTACATCAATGTCTTTCAAACCATCCTTTTCAATCACAACAGCTCCGTAAATATCTTTAGCACGTTTAGCCAGAATTTCACCTGATTTGTCCTTTTCAACCACCACTATAATATTTTCAGCATCCAATTCATTCATTTTACGATTTATATCATTTTTTACATGGGATATTTTCTTTTTTATTGGTTCAAACGCACTTTCTGGGATATTAGGGTTGAGAATACGCATATCCTCTGCTTCTAGTGGTACTCCGGCTACAATAATCCTCTGAGGCTCTACTCCCCACCGGGTTAATAATTTTTTGAAATTCCCTTTTGTGGTGAGGAATATAAATCTTTCAGAAAGCCTTTTAACTTCTTCTTCAACATTTTCTTTCTCCAAAACTCCAAATTCTGCTAGAATTTCGTCGATTTTATTTCTAATGTCAATAAGATTACTGCAAAATTCTTCAGCATCTTCTTGGAGTAAGTGATGACTGGGTCGGCTGGAGTAGATGAATTCTTCTGTTTTTATAATTTTATTTAAAATCTCTCCATAGACCGATGAATCAATTTTTCCTTCCTTTGGGTTTTTCAGTTTTTCAGTGGTTTTTGATGATTTTCCCGCTTCTTTAAGAAGTGATTGTGCCTGTTTGAACCTGGTTTTGTGCATATGATCTCCTCAAATATGATTGGAAAGATGTTCTGTCTCATTAAATATGGTTTTTTATTATTATCAAATTTTAAAATGTGAAAAAGGGTGAAAAGGTGTTCGTGATTTGTTTGTATATATTTTTGGTTTCATCTTTTATCTGGTGGTTACCATGAGCTTGCCGTTTTCTTTCAGTGATACTATTGTCCATTAATACTTTTATCATTTTCAAGTTTGACTGGGCCATGGCATTATTTGTATAACCTCCCTCCAAGATGAGTGTCATTCTAGGTGTAATTTTTCGCATATGCCCGGCTATCCATGGATAAAAATTATCATCTAGAAGGAGACTGGATAGTGGATCTTCCTTGTGTCCGTCAAATCCCACATCCAGATAATAGAAATCTGCCCTGAACTCGTTGCAAACTGGTTCTAATATCTTTTCAAGCACATAAATGTAATCTGAAGTTCTTGAACCTGGAGTCATGGGTATGTTAATGTTGAAACCTTCTCCTGCTCCATTGCCGGTTTCTTCAACAAATCCCTTTCCTGGAAAAATAGTTCTGGGGTCCTGGTGTATTGAAATGTAAAGAACATGGGGGTCCTGATAGAATATCTCTGCGGTGCCATTCCCATAATGAGCGTCAATATCCAATATAAGGAATTTTTTAATAGCATATTTTTTCATCATATATTTTATGGCCACCGCCAGATTGTTGATTAAACAGAAACCCATGGCACTGTTTGACGTGGCATGATGTCCAGGGGGACGTGCCATTGAATAAGCAAAGTTATATTGTTCTAAGGTTAGTTCTGAAGCTTTAATTGCTCCACCTGCTGCTAATTTTGCAATTTCATAGCTTTGGGGTGAGGCGTAGGTGTCAAAGTCCAGATAACCTCCTCCTTGTTCAGTAAAAGTTTTTAAATTCTTTAAATATTCACTTGTGTGCACTCGCAGTATATCTTCTTCACTGGCAGGATCGGGCTGGTGAACATTCAGTTTTTCCAGAAGCCCTTTTTTTCGAAGTGAATTCATTAAAACTTCCAGCCTCTTCTGATTCTCGGGATGGGTTTCATTTTGGTGTTTTGCGTATTCCGGTGAGTGTACCAGTGAAATCACACAAAAACCTCCAAATGGCGTTATATATATTTTTGATGAAGATATGATATTATAAATTTATAAACCGGACTTATAACATTCTACTTGAACTTAAATCTTCTTTAACAATGTTTAATACAGTTTGAGTGTATGTTCTCTGCACGTCTGGTTCTTTCAATAAGTTTTTGATGAACTGGTCAAGTTCAATGGTGTCTTTAAATCGGGCGATGAGTATTGCATCGAATTCTCCGGTGACATCGTACATGCAGAGCACGTTTTTATGGTAAGCTGTCCTGTCTTCCCAGTTTTCCAGAACTCCTCCTTTAACTCGTACTCCAATGATGGTGGTGAGGTTGTAACCTAATTTGCTGTGATCAATCACAGGGGAGAATTTCTGAATAACGCCATTTTTGGTTAATTTTTCCATGCGATTATGGACTGTACCTATAGAGACATCGAGACGTTTGGCGATTTTTCTATAAGACATTCTGCCGTCTTCGTTAAATAAATTAATGATTTTGCGGTCGACGTTGTCAATTTCTACCAAATCACTTTTTTTTCCTTCTTCTTTCATCTCACTCACCATTTATATAAACATTGTTCATAATTATTTCATTTTACTACGAGTTGCTATACATTATTTAGATATTGGTGCAAATAGTTTAAATATAAGTTTGTACAAGTCAGTATTAGGTGATCATATGGGTTTGTTAAACGAAGAAACCATAAAAATGAGGTATATAGAGTTGGTAAAGAAGGGTATGATTGATGATGATGAATGTCGGTCTTACACCAATAAAATTGATATTGAACCCTGCATGATAAAGAAGGTACAGAAATTTGAAGACTATTTTGTACCTGGGACTGTGCTGTTAAGCGATAAAGCCAGTTATAAACTTCGTATTGAATATCCAATGGAATAAAAATCTTGTCGCCTTTTATTATATTGGGCATATATACTCCTTGAAACATATGTGAAGATCTACAAATTCATTTAAAGATTAATACATATTTTATCATTAACTTATTT
>JAHKLP010000059.1 GCA_020855015.1 Methanobacterium sp. | reverse complement strand
GGGAGAAAAATATAATTCTGAAACAATTTAATGTTATTATATGAATTGAAAAGCATTAATAACAATATAAATTTCTCATATCATACTATACCATAAAGGTTAAATAGTTAAAGAGGTTGAACTATGCATATTAGTACAAAAACGAGTTATGTGCATGACACACTTATATAACTATTTTTGTGTTTTGATTATTTGATGAAATACTCTGGTTCTGTTGTTTTTATCCGCAATAATAATATTTTCATTTCGTTCCACATGATTTCAAGGTTAAATTAAATAATTTTTTTAAGAATTAGTAAAGGATGTTAAAATTACGTAGGAGAATTATTTTCCAGTAAATAAATATCTGATGAGTCTTTTTTATTTCATTTGTCGTTTTTTATCATATCTTTTGATTAACCATATAATTATCAACAAGATTACTAAAAGAACAAGTAAACTGATTAATAATTGAGTTGGTGTAAGGGTTAAAGCTAAAGATGAGGTTGTAGTTTCTGTAGTTATCACTTTTGCCATGATTTTTCACTCCATGGATCTTTCTTGATAATGAGGTCCTCATAATTGATTATATGTTTAGTTTTTGACGTTTATCTATTAATATTGCCAGATAACCTCCTATTGTTGAAGCTATAATGAATCCTGTGTACATTAAAACTGTATTTATGGGATTAGATAGAGATGAGAGACCAAAGAATATTATTGATGGTATAAAGTAAATTAAAATCCAAGTTATACCTACATAAATTCCGTTCTTTATTTTTTTTTTTAGCAAAATAAGTAGCTATGAAACCTCCAATTACCAATGAACCCATACTTTCTATTGTCGATATTTGTTGAAAAATAGAATCTGAAACTCCTATTGGAATTAAACTAAAAACAAAATCAAAAATAATAAAACTTATTATGACTCCTAATGCAATGGAGATAACTGGATGAAAATTCAAAGATTTTTTTTCAACTGCTTGATCGGCAAATTTCCCAATAATACCTCCAAGCAATGTAAATATTAATACAAAGAGGATTGAATAAATAAAACCATTAACACTTAATCGATACATTATAGTTGAAAAGATGAGAACTAATATTCCTTCATAGAATAAATATTGTAACTTCTTTTCTCGAGCAAAATACATAACAATAAAACCGCCAAGGAAAAAGGACAAAAATAACAAAATAAATCTATGTAAACTTTCTGATATTAAGAAAACTACAAAAAACACTAACAATCCCAAAAAAATCGATCTTACTGGTTTTAATCGCATATATAATCTCCCTTTCTTTATTAATAATACATTCACTTATTTAAATATGACTAAATAACCTTCTTATTGAACATAAAGAACTATCTGGATTGTGATTAATTGTGGTTTGTTTTGGAAGTAGTCTGGAAAAAACCACACAATTAATACTGAAAAGATTTATTTATAAATATAGGTAGCAGAGCTGAGGGGTTTAAAATGGATTTTCTTACTATTTTAAAAAAAGGTGAGGGAACAACTGTAGAATTCAAAGAAGTTATGAACGAAAATGGATATAAAACGTTATCTGCATTTTCAAACACAGAAGGTGGATTATTATTACTTGGAATCTCTGATGATGGGGATATAGTTGGGTGTGATTGTTCGGATGAACCAGTTCGAACAATTGCTAATAAAATAATGAGTAAAATGGGAATTCACCCAACAATAAATATTTTAGAAAGTGACGGGTATAATATTTTGATTATTGAAGTTGGAAAAAGTGATATTCCAATATCTTATAATGGTAAGTATTATAAAAGAGTTGGAACTACTACTACGGGGATTTTAGGCGATGAATTGAAAGAATTCTTCTTGTTGGGAAGCAATTGGGATGGACTCAGTAATGATTATAGTTTGCAAGAGATTGATGAGATTTCAGTCAGGAAATTTGTTAAAAGTGCTGTAAATGCGGGTAGAATGCCTGCTGATGATTCGGGTGACATATCAGAAATTCTCCTAAAACTGAACCTTTTAGTTGAGGGTAAACTGACTAATGCTGCATTGATCCTTTTTGGTAAGGATCCTCAAAAATATTTCACTAATGCTTTGGTTAGAGTAACTAAATTCAAAGATGATGTTAGTATTTCAGATAGACGTATCAGGGGTAATTTGTTTAATCAAGTAGTAGAAGCAGAAGAGGCCATTAAAAATTTAATACACGTTGAATATGAAATTAAAGATGAATTTGCTCGGAAGGATATTTGGGATTACCCTCTTGATGCAATACGTGAAGTTCTTTTAAACTCTATAGTCCATCGAGACTATTTCAAATTTGTAGTACAAACACAGATCAAGATATCTGAAGATCAAATCTGGTTTTTTAATCCTGGAGGACTTTTAGGGGGACTTACTATTGAAGAACTTAAAAAACCACACCCATCACAAACTAGAAACCCATTAATAGCAGATATTTTTTCTAAAGCGGGCCTAGTAGAAGTTTACGGATCCGGAATTGGTAATGTATTAAATTCTTTAAAAAAAGCGGGTTTACCCGAACCTGATTTCAAAGAAGAGTTTGGAGGTTTTTCTGTATACATGTTTAAAGGTTATACTGAGAACATGCTTAAAGAAATGGGGTTAAATGAGAGACAAATTATAGTCATGGATTATTTATCAAAAAAAAGAAGTATCTCAACTAAAGAATACTCTGAAATAATTCCAGAAATGTCTATTGGCACTCTTAGGAGAGATTTAGCAGGTTTAGTTAAGAAAAATCTTGTAAAAAAGGTTGGACCACAACAATCTCGAAGATATGAGCTAGTAAAATAAAAAGCTGGATCATATCGATCATTTATCGATCATTTATCGATCATTTTGATCGATGGATCGATGATCAGAGGATCATGACGATCATTACTTGATCATTTGTCGATCATTTTGACTGATGGATATGGTGATTAGAGGATCACTAATGACAGAGTTTATCAATAAATAATCTAACTGGTCTTACATAATCAAATCTTTACATAATCGAAATTATTATATATAGAAAGGGGCTGAACGATGCATAAAAGTACAAAAACGAGTTATGTGTTTATAGTAAATAAAAGTAAGGGCAGCAACCTGGGAAATGCTGATGTGGCCGACAGTTTTTTCTCTCGTTTCAAGGGATTAATGATGGTAAAAAACCTTGAAAGGAGTCTAATTTTAAAATTACCCTCTGAAAGAAGTCGCAGAGCTTCCGGGATACACATGTTCTTCATGCGCATACCATTGGATGTCATATTCGCTGATTCCCAGAAAAAGGTTGTGGACGTGGTTACCCTTGATCCATGGACAACTTACACCCCAATAGCAGCTGCTAAATACGTTATAGAACTTAAAAAAGGTAAATTAAAAGATTCAAATACTGAAATTGGCGATGAGTTGGATTTCACCTGTGAAACTGCATAAAAGAAATAAGTAAGAAAATTATATTATTCATGAAATTAATAGAATGCTGCAATAATTAATCATATGGGGGGAGATTTTGCAGTTCACAGTTAAAATTACTGATTACGGATTTTCTGATAGTCTAAAACTCTACTACATAACTTACCACATCACCGGTCTTGGAGATGAAGATTTTGGTAAACTAATCAATCGACTGGAGGATCCGGTGACAGTGAAGGGGAATGAAATATATTTGAACGTCTATTTTGAAAAGGAGTTCTATCCTTTTGGTACTGCAGATTCTCAGAATAGATTGGAAGATTACCAGGCAAGGGAGGAGATAGAAATGACTGCATATCTCCTGGGATTGCTGGAAGAAGATTAAATAATGGAAACTTAATTTTATTCTAGACGATTTTGGATCTCTTTAATAGCTATTTTAGCTACTTTCCTGACAACAGGGTTTTCATCATTAGTTGCCTTCTCTAACATGCTAATTGCACGTTCATCACCAACCATGGAAAGACTTAGAGCAGATCCATACCTTACATTGCATTTTTCGTCATTCATGAGTTTAATCAGGGGCATCACACTCCTTTCATCCTCAAAAATTGCCAGTGAAAGTGCTGCAGCTTCCCTAACATGCCAGTCTTCATCTTGAAGAGCTTCGATCAAAGGTTCAACAGCGTCATATTCTCCGACTTCACCTAAAAGTTCGGCTGCGTCCTCACGAACTTTCCAATCATCACTTTTAAGATTTTCTAAAAGAAAATCAATTCTTTTATGTTCCTCAGCCAAGTTTAGACCCCCAAATATTTTTAATTTTTTTAGACCAATAAAGTCCTTACAATTTATATTTCTATGTTTCTGGTCCCTTAATTATTTTTCAAAAAATAGATTAATAATTCTGAAGTGGTGGCAAAAGATTGTTATTGGGTCAATTAAAGTTTGAAAAACAATAAAATAAACAGTTATGTTCCTATATATGTTCTAAAATTTTTAAGGGGTGTGGAAGAACTTCCACTCCTTCTAGTCTTTGAAGTTTATCGGTGTTTTCAATGTCTATCTTGCGCATGTGGATGGTAATTATGCTGCCTCCACTGACAGCCCCATAAGGGCAGGCTAATTGACATGCGGCGCATCCTTCACACTTAAGGAGGTCAATCTCCACACTCGGCGTTATGGCATCTGGCGGGCATGCTGCTGCTGCTTCGCAAGTGTCACAGTTCTGGCAAAGTTCCAATTCAAGTTTTGATGGGAGAACAGTATCTAGATCTCCGGATTCAAGGTCTACTGGTACCAGAATGGTTCTAACTTTGCCTTTCCCTGCCTGGGCCACGGCATTGGTTACCAGATTGTCGGCTATCCCGTGCACCAGTTTGGCAATAGTGTTAGAGGTGGTGGGAGAAACTATCAGTAAATCGTATCTTCCCAAGGAGAAACGGCCAGAAATGGGATAACTCCACATTTGATCCTTTTCAAGAATCATCTCCTGATAATAGCCCCCAGTAAGGGATTTGATTCTGTCGAAGAGACCATACATCTTCAACACTTCTTCCCCTGCACCAGAAAGCAGCACAGTTATCTGATTTTTCTCTTCTGAAGCAATTTTTTCCAGGGTTTCAACGCTCTCCAAAAGCATGTGCCCTGCTCCAGTGAAAGCCCAAGCGATTTTCATAATCATCCATTAAAAAAATTCCACTAATTTTTTTAAGCTATATAAATGCTTAGATAATCTCCCTAATATTCCTAATTTTCATTAGAACTCAATATAATCATAAGCCTTATCATTACGGAATGCGTAGTGAACTGTATCGAAAGCATTTATGAATTCGGATACTTCGTTTTGCACGTGTTTACCATCAACAGTTACCTTTTTTATAAATTCAGCAACTTCTGTCATGTGTGATTCCTTTAAACCTCTTCTGGTTAATTCTTGTGTTCCTACTCTGATGCCTGAGGGATCATCGGAGCGGTTAACATCATCCCATGGTAGAAGGTTCTTGTTCAAGATGATGTTATTGGCTTCCAACTCTTTAGCCATTTTGGAGGCTTTGCCAATGTTTGAAACATCCAAAACTACTTGGTGAGATTCTGTGAAGCCCAGATCTTCGCATAAGACATTGAAACCCAATTCATGGAAGTTTTGTGCCAGGATTTTGGCATTTTTAGTAGTTTGTTTAGCGTAATCTGAACCATATTCCAGCATTTCAGCGGTGGCTATGCCCAGTGCAGCTAGATGGTGCAGATGATGATTACTAACCACTCCTGGGAAAACTGCATCGTCGATGGTACTTTTCAGTTCATCTTTACAAAGAATTATCCCTCCCTGAGGTCCTGGGAAGGTTTTGTGGGTGCTTCCAACAAGTAGATCAGCTCCTTCTTTTAATGGGTCCTGAAATTGACCTCCTGCAATCAAACCGAGGACATGTGCACCGTCATACATTACTTTTGCTCCAACTTCGTCTGCTGCTTCTTTGGCTTCTTCCACAGGGTGAGGGAATAGGAATAAACTTCCGCCCAGAAGAACAATTTTTGGTTTTTTCTCCAGAATATCCTTTTTCATAGCATCAGGGTCTATGTTCATTTTTTCCGCATCGAAAGGATGGGGCGATACTTTCAATCCTCGGATTCCAGCAGCACTCACATGGGCATGGCTTATATGGCCACCTACTGGGACCTCTAGGGCCATCATCCCATCTCCGTGCTGCGCTAAGGCGAAGAATGATGCCATGTTGGCTACAACTCCAGAAATGGGCTGCACATTAGCGTGTTCTGTATTGTAGATTTTTTTGGATAGGTCTATGGTGATGTTTTCAATCTCGTCAATGTACTGGCATCCTTCATACAAGCGGTGGCCTGAAAGTCCTTCAGCATAGCGATGGGACAGGTCAGTTGCCAAAGCTTCCCTAACACTAATGCTGGTTATGTTCTCACTGGCGATGAGGTTGATACTGTTTAGCATCCATTCATGGTGATTTTTAGTGAGGTCCTTTATATTCTGAGCGTATTTTTGATTATATGACATTATTTTCCTCCCGGCTAAAGCAGTAATACAAATGATATAATAGCGGGTTTGGTATAGGGAAATATAAAATCGAATATATAAATACTTTCCAATCTTTGGATCAAATATGTAAAAAAGAGTTATTGGGGGGAATTCATAATTTCAGGTTTATTCAGGTTCTTTACGTGTGAAGAAAGTTTTAGTCTTCATTTCTTCCAGATTCAAAATGATCCTTTCCAGATCGGTTGCGGGTATGCTGACCATAATCTCTTCATCTTTAAGATCCATATTGTTTCTGGAGCCAATATCACCAAAACCATAGGTGACTTTACCAGTTAAATAGGGTATGGCTGCCATTGAACTACAAATAGGGCCAGAATCAGCTCCTAATCCATGTGACCCAGAGTCATATGCGTTAGCATGTAAAAGTTCCATTCCCTGTCTGGAGTTAGCAACAATAAATATCACGTCTGGTTCAAATTCAGCCTTGTAAAGTGGCGCAAATATTAATGCAGTAAAAATATCTGGTTCAACAGCCATATTATTTGTCCAGGATCTTTGCACTGCGGGTATGCTTTTATAAACTCCTCCTGGAACTAGGAAGGAACCACTGCGCATGTTTTTCGGAAATTCTTTTGGGTCTTTCAATCCAGTATACTTAAGACCTCCCATGCACTCTTCCTCTTCGGATGTGGAATAAAAAATCTCTCCCTGCATTGCTTTGTCCAGTTTAGTGCAGAATCTAGATTTTCCATTCTCCTTAGGAATCTTTCGCGGTTCTCTGGAAACCCATTTAATGGCTACTGGTTCTCTTTCTAGTTTTAAAACAGTTTTAAGTTTTTCTCCCAGTGTTTGATAATCCATACCGCATCACCTTTCCTCTTGTTTGGAAATAAAAGAATCTTTTATAATTCTATTAGGGATAATACAATATAACTAGTTTTTTGTTAATTTTAAAATTCAATAAAAAAAACTCAAAAATAGTAAACTGCAATGTTAATAATAATAAAAAAAAGGGTTGGTAAGGGTTTTGAACCCTTATTTACCTGAATCTAGAGCAGCTTCGATCTGAGCGAAGATCTGGCCAGTTCGGAAGTGTTGTTGATCCAGAGCACCAGATGGACAGGCGGCTACACAGGTTCCGCATCCTTTACATAATGCGACGTTAATGAAGGCTTTTTCATCCTTCCTTTCAACGGCGCCGAATGGACATAACTCTAGACATACTTCGCATCCACCACATACATCGGTGTCAACAGCAGCGATGATTGGTTCGATTTCCACTTCACCTTTAACCATTGGTATGGCTGCCCTTGCAGCGGCACCAGAAGCCTGAGCTACAGCATCAGGAATATCTTTAGGTCCTTGAGATACTCCGGCGAGGTAAATACCATCGGTTAATGTATCAACAGGCCTTAGTTTAGGGTGAGCTTCCATCAAGAATCCGTCAGCGGATTTGGATAGACCAATGGTTTGTCTGAGTTCTTCAGATCCTTCTGGAGGTTCTAGGCCAACAGAGAGTACTACCATGTCGTAGTCGTATTCAGTGAGTTTTCCAAGTAAGCTGTCTTCTGAACGGATGGATAGGGTTTCGTCTGGGTTAACCAGTACGTTAGCTGGTCGTCCGCGGATGAATTTGATTCCATATTTTTCCTGGCTTCTTCGGTAGAACTCTTCGAATCCTTTACCGAAGGCCCTTATGTCCATGTAGTAGATGGCCACGTCAGTGTCAGGCATTTTGTCCTTGATGAGTTGTGCGTTTTTCATGGCGTACATACAGCACACACGGGAACAGTATGGTTTGTTGATCTGTTCGTCACGGCTACCAACACACTGTATGAATGCCACACTTTTTGGTTTTTCACCGTCAGATGGTTTTAATACTTTACCCATGGTTGGTCCAGATGCGTTGATTAATCTTTCCAGTTCTAAACCGGTGATAACGTTCTGAGCGTCTGCGTAGGACAATTCTTTCTTCTCGGTGGGGTCGTATGGGTCGTAACCGGTGGCCACAATTATGGTACCGACGTCGATTTCAATGGTTTCAGCTTCCTGGTCGTGATCGATTGCTCCGTTACCGCAGGCCTGGTCACAGAGTTTACAGTCTATACAGTAATCTTTGTTAATGGTTGCTACCAATGGAACTGCTTGTGGGAATGGGATGTAGGTTGCTTTGACCATACCCATACCTTCGTCGAAGTAGTTGGGCATTTCTATTGGGCATACTTCGGAACAGCTTCCGCAACCAGTACAAATGTCTTCTTTCACGTAACGAGGTTTTTTCTCAATTACAACTTGGAAGTTACCTATGTAACCGTGAACTTCCTTCACTTCTGCAAAGGAGATGAGCTCGATATTTTCGTGTTTTGCAGCATCCACAGTCTTAGGAGCTAGAATACACATGGAACAGTCAAGTGTAGGGAAAGTTTTGTCCAGCTGGGCCATTCGTCCCCCGATGGTGGGCTGTTTTTCTACCATGTAAGTTTTGAATCCCATGTCGGCTAGGTCAAGTGCGGATTGGATACCTGCTACTCCCCCACCTATTACCAAGGCTTTGTTGTCCACAGCTACTTTTTCTGCTTCCAGTGGTTCTAGTAGTCGTGCTTTGGCAACAGCCATTCTGACTAGGTCTTTGGCTTTTTCAGTTGCTGCTTCTGGTTCGCCCATGTGCACCCAGGAATCGTGTTCTCGGATGTTTGCAAATTCGAAGAGGAATTGGTTAAGTCCAGCTTCTCGGATACACCTTCGGAAGGTTGGTTCGTGAAGTCGGGGTGAACATGCTGCTACCACTACTCGGTTAACTTTACCTTCTTTAACGTCCTTTTGGATCATGTCCTGTCCAGGGTCTGAACAGAAGTATTTGTATTCTTCGGATACTTCTACGTTAGGCAGGGTTGCTGCGTAATCTTTCACTGCGTCAATATCAACGACACCACCTATGTTAATACCACAGTGACACACGTAGACTCCTATTTTTGGTTCTTCAGTTGCTTCTTGCTTATTTTCATCTGCCAATTAGATCACCTATTTTTTCTTCATTGTGATAGTTATCTAATCTTATGATGTAGGGTGTCATCAATTCTATAAATAAAGTTTTCTATAAAAAATTTTAAACAAGGTTTATATAGGTGAAATTTATTCTCAGAAAAACTATATTTAAGGAACTTAAATGAGAAAGAAATGAATTTAAAGTATTTAATGATTTATTACATACTTTATTGGGTTATTTGACGATGTGTTAGGAATTTAACGGACGGTTTCCCTCAGAATTATGCTATTTTTCTTGCAAACAGGACAAGCTTTCCAAGGATTGTTGTATTGTATTTTTTGAGTTAAAAAAAGTAAAAGAAGATATGAATACTTGAAAAAGGATTCAAGGAGTTTAGAATTTACTCCTTATAGTCTACCCTTTAGTCAATAATTCCTTCGGTTGAAATCTTGAATACTGCTTCACCCTCCGGAAGATGAGGGCTGTCCACTAGTCTGGCGATACGTTTACCAGCAAGTCCTTTTTTGAGCCATATTCTATATGTGGCTGCGTGTCCCAGTACGTGACCTCCAATTGCTTTGGTAGGACTCCCGAAAAATGCATCTGGACGTGCCTGTACTTGATTTGTCACAAAAACTGCTACGTTGTAAGTATTGGCAATGTTTTGCAGTGTGTGAAGGTGCTGGTTCAGTTTCTGTTGTCGGGTAGCCAGGGATTCTCTCCCCACATATTCCGCTCTGAAATGAGCTGTTAGGGAATCTACAATCACTAAACGAATGTCAACATCTTTTTGTATGAGTTCGTTAACTTTGTCTGCCATTAATATCTGGTGGGCTGAGTTGAAGGCTCTGGCAATGTGGATGTTGCCTAAAACTTCATCTACATCAAGATCAAACCCTTCAGCAATTTGTTTTATCCTTTCAGGCCTGAAAGTGTTTTCAGTATCTATAAAAACACATTGTCCCCCGAGTCCTCCTTTTTCTGGGGGTAATTGGATAGTCACTGCTATTTCATGGGATATCTGGCTCTTTCCAGATCCAAACTCTCCGAATACCTCGGTTATTGCTTGGGTTTCTATTCCTCCGCCAATTAATTCATCCAAGCCAGTACTTCCCGTAATTATACGGCCCACATCTTTACGACGTTCCATAACGTCCAGGGCTGTTTCAAAATCAATTTGTTCTGCCTTTCGAGCAGCTTCAATGACTTTTTCAGCCACTCCCTCACCAATTTCCACTTTAACACTGAGTTCCTTGGCAGTGGATGTGGCTAATCTCATCATATCTGCAAAACCAGCATCTCTTAATTTTTGAGCGGTTTTCTCTCCCACGTTTGGCAAATCTTCAAGTTCCACCATAATTTATCTCCATTTTAACCTTTTAATTTATTATTTTTTTTAATTCTAATTGAAACATAATTCCTTGTTTTAGGATGATTTTTATCTCCATTACAATTAATCATATTATTTAGAGTTTGATATCCACCAGTTTCTTGGCGTTTAAACGCACTTCTTCATTATATTCATCAAAGCTGGCGTCGGCGATTACTGTGATCTGCCTACCCACCAAGTCACCTACTTTTTCTTCTAGAGATCCTTCATCTCCAGTTGCTGCTATAATCTCCTCTGCTTCAGGTGTGGTCATTCCCAATATTTCCTCTGCTGATTTGCGGAAGAAAGTCATGCTTATTGATCCAGTATCATCTTCCATCATGAGTCCAATGATCATCAACATGTTTGGTTTTTCAATTTCTTCACCACAGATATCACATACATAGGCATCTTCCACCCAGTTAACTCTTTTATTACAATTAGGGCACATTTCAAAGAGAATTTTGTTTCCACGGATATCAATAACCTCTCCACTCACCTTTATATTCTGGTCTCCTTCATCGATTTGATCAATTTTCTTGGTAGGGTACAATTGTTCCTGGATCTCGTCCAGGGGAGGTATAGAGGTTTCATCTTCTTTTTCTTTGGTTATAAGCGTAGTTCTACCCACACTGATTTCAATTCTATTGTTTCTTAAATTAACGCGTGGATTTTCTATTTTAACTGCTTCTCCTTCTTTCAAAGGAGAATTAGCTTGATCATCCCATAAAGAAGCCCTTATCATCCCAGTATCATCAGCTATCTCCATCGATCGGACAATACCTGAACTACCATCACTTTTTGTAAACTGTGTAGGTTCGCCCATACTCAAGATACGACCAACAATGCTAACATCCCGGTCTCCTTCAGCCAAGTCATTGATCTTTTTATCCTGATAAACCATTGATTCAACATCTTTTAGAGATGGTAGATTTTTTGTTTCCTCTTCTGAAGGCTTCATAACTCTTGAAGTTCTCCCCACACTTAGATCTACCTGATAATCTCCAAGACGTGTGCGTGCATTCTCGATTTTGATGGCATCCCCTTCTTTTAACGGGTATTCTGCTTTGCTATCCCACATTGAAACACGGACCATCCCTGTTTCATCTGCTATTTCGGTAGTCCTCACCATCCCGGCAGTGCCATCATCTCTCTGAAATTCGTTGGGTTCATAAATATTTACAACCCGTCCAACAATATCCACTTCTTCTCCATCATCTTCAATATTGTTCAATTCACTGATTTTAATTGGTTTTATGTATTTTCCCACTTCACTCAAGACGTCTTTAAGTTTATTGTCGATAGTTGGGTTAATGACGATTTTACTATTCCAATTGGTGTTAACCCGATAGTTGGTGCCTGAATAATCGTCAAACTCAATGTTGCCACCAATTATTTTCATGATGTCCCCTTTTTTTATCTCTGTTTCACTGTCTTCGTTCCAAAGGGTTACTCGTATTGCACCAGTATCATCCTCTAATTCCAGAGATTTAACCTTTCCAGTACTTCCATCGTCTCTTTCGAAGGTTATAGTATCATAAACTTTACTAACCAGTCCTACCAGAGTAACATTTCTCATTTCATGAGCGTCTCCAAGTTTAATAATATTTTCCTGGTATTCGGGAACATCAAAATTTCCTTTTACTATTCTACCGATCCATGAGTGGCTTAAAGACACTTCACCGTTACGAACTCTGCTTTGAGCACCCATTACTTTGACAGCATCGCCTTCTTTAAGTTCAAGGTCATCTATTAGAGCAGTGTCCTTGTTCCACAAGGTGAATTGCATGGTTCCGCTTTCATCCTGCAGTTCTATGGATGCCACCTTCCCATCCCTCCCATTCCTGTCAAAAGATCGTATTCGAGGAATTCGGACAATACGGGCAGCTACGTTAACTTCCATATCGCCTTTAATATCTTTTAATGGAGTTATTTTATCATTATGGGGTGGAAAATCAGGGAAATCTTGGGGATCCTGCTTCTCCAGTGATGAACGTATGTTCATATGGGCTTCATCTTCTCTGAAACCCTGTTTCACTTCAACATCATTGATTTTAATAACGTCTCCTTCCTGAAATTTGTCAATGAGTTTGATGTTCTCCGTCCAAAAAACAACCCTTATCCTTCCTGTATCATCGGCAAGAATAAGATTGGCCAATTTGCCTTCTCTGCCTTTTTTACTGGTGAACCTTTTTACATTAGAAAGGTTCATTACCCTTCCGACGAGATTTAAATGCTGTTTTCCTGTTTCCAGATCTTTAATTTTCCAAAATTCTTTGGTTTCTTCAAGGTTTTCATTTTTTTCGGTAATGTAATTCCCTATTACCATATGGGCGATACTGATATCGTCCATAAAGCTTACATCCTCGTTTTCTTTTTTATATTCTTCCATTTTATTCAAGAATTCTTCAAATGAGATTTTATCTTTTATCTTCTCATATTCATCCTTTATCTCTTGACTTATTTCCCTCATTGATTTCCCTCACGAAATATCTCTCTTCGATCTGCTATTTAATTAATATATCATATTCAATATACAAGTAAGTATTACATTATATATAAGTTTTATTACTTTATGAATTATTTAATTAGTTATCATCTGTGCTGTGATTACATTATTAATTGGGCATATAATGGTTTTTTCCGAGCTTGTGAGAAGTAATCATTGAGTTTGATCTTATGGGGCAAACCTTTTATAATAGTTAGTTTGATAAAACTATATATCTGTTGGAGTGATAACCTATGAATCAGGAACTTGAACTAGTAGAATCCATGGATAAACTGAGCGATTTAATGAGAAAATTTCAAACACAACTTCGAACTGGAGATTTAAAAGAATACACTTTACGACAATTATATTACATAGAATTAATCGATAAAAATGAGGGGATAAGTGTTTCTGAATTATCTAAAACTCTGGATGTCAAAAAATCTACAGTATCAGTGGC
>JAHKLP010000140.1 GCA_020855015.1 Methanobacterium sp. | reverse complement strand
GGATAACAGTGCATTAAACGAAATCAACGATTACTTGAAAACATTAGAACCGTTACATGAGAATATTGGAATTGAATTTAAGATACTATCTCCTGACTTGGTAAAAAGAAGGATGATGAAAAAAGCACCCCATTATCTTGCTGTATTTTCAGAGGTTAAAGAAGGTTATCTAAACAATGTAGGCTTCATGATGCAGCAGATGGACCTGTTTTTTTCTGCTAATGGCATGGGTAGTTGCTGGCAGGGCATCCCGAAACTGAACAAAGAAGGCTTAGAAAGCTCAAGTCTAAAATTTATCATATTAATGCCCTTTGGAAAGGCAAATGAACCATTACACCGTACAAGTACTTCGCAGTTTAAGAGAAAATCTCTCCATGAGATAAGTGACATTAAAGGTGCGAAGAATATACTGGAAGCGGCACGCTTAGCTCCTTCTGCCGGTAATGGACAGCCCTGGTTTTTTACAGGAGATGAAAATTTAATTCATTCTTATCTAATCAAACCAGACTTCGTTCGTGGACTTTTAATCAAAAAATTCCCACCAATTGATGTGGGAATCAGTCTCTATCACTTGAAACTGGCAGCAGAACATTTTGGTAAGGAAACTAGAATTGAATTTGACAACCCAGATATTGAAAAAATCAAGAAATATGAATATGTTGCTAGTTTGCGCTTGAAATAATTATGGCAAAAAAAATATGTTTTGGAGGAGGATTTCATGATTTTCTATTTTTCCGGAACTGGAAACTCGTTATATGTCGCCCAAAAACTGTCTGAAAATGACGGAATCAAACTTATAGATATTGCTGATGCTATACGTGAAAAACACTTTGAATATCAATTAGAAAAAGATGAAAAAATAGGATTTGTGTTTCCAGTTTATTTCTATGGACTACCTACAGTTGTTGCTGAATTTGTAGACCAGTTGAACATCAAAAGCGATTCAAAGCATTATATATACTCCGTAATTACATGTGGTGGATCAATTGGAAATGCAGATAAAATGCTTAAAAAGTTGTTAGAAAAGAAAAATCTCGAGTTAAACAGCTCATTTTCTGTTCTTATGCCCAATAATTACACGATCATGTATGATGTGCCAACAAAGGAGGAACAAAATTTAGTTCTTCAAGATGCTGAAAATGAAATAGAAAATGTAGCTAAACTTGTAGATACAAAAGAAAAAGGTAATTTCGCATTTCATGGTTATCTTTTCCCATTTACCCCAATTTTATACCCAATCTATGGAATTTATCGTAAAACCAAAAAGTTTTACGCCACAGAAGATTGCAATAACTGCGGATCATGCGCAGAAATGTGTCCAACTGAAGTGATACAAATAGAAAATAGAAAACCAGTATGGATAAAGGAAAAATGCAGCCATTGCAGTGCATGTATAAATCGCTGCCCAACACGAGCAATTCAATATGGTAATTCCACTAAAAAAAGGGGACGATATGTGAATCCAAATGTAAAATTTAGTTAGAATAATAATAAACTAGCAAATGCATCCGTAAAAGGTAAATTTGATCATAGGATACTCCAAGATCCCAACACTTCTCCTCCGTTATATGTGTTATTGATTATTTCTAAACTTATTACTGGTTACACTACACTCTCAATCCATTTTAACATTGTTCCCAATGCTAATCCTATGTTACCCACTTGACAGTGATTCTGAGCCTGTTCCTTTTGAGTGAATACTCGATCCGTCACAGAAATGGCATTGATTAACGCTTTCACCTGCATATTATGCATTTTAAAAGGAATGAAATGATCTTCCCTCCCAGTGAGGATCAAAACATCTTGTTTTACCATTTCAGAATGAAGATTTTCGGCATTCAACTGTTCTGCCACATCAAAAGCTTCCATGGGTGTTTTCTTATCAGTAATGTACATCAAGTTACTGATACTCCATCCATCAACACCACCCTTCTCTATTTGCTTCAAGGATACTTTATTAGAATAATTTCTAAAATGATGGAAAAACAGTTTCCCTAATTGTTGGGCAAAATAATTGGGAAATTTCATATAATCATAGGCAATACCTGAAGCTATTACTCTTTTAATTCGTGGTTCAAATGCTGCTGCCCGAAAACATAGCCATCCCCCCATGGATATGCCCAGCCAGGTGACATCATCCAGATGAAAATAATCTAAAATAGCAGCAGTAGGTTTTTCCCATTGCCAGTTGAAAGGGAGGCCGTGTTTTTTCCGGGCTGCTCCCTGTCCCGGGCCTTCGAAGGCAACTACATCATAGCCATGGTCCGCGAAATATCTCATCCAGGAATAAAATTCCTCTATGAAAGAATCAAAACCACCATGAAGGACAATTGTACCCTTATTTTCCCCGGCTTTATTAGTTTCTCCAGTTATTTTCATGATTGGTAAAAAACTATCTTCAAAGGGTACTTTAAAGCGTTCAATCTCGTCATCGGCAAAAGCTTGGTAAAATAGTTCACTGAATTTATCATATAACGTTTCCTTTTCAGGATCATTATATAACAAATAAAATTCGGCAGCACGGTAATAAAAAGCCGCATTAATCATTCGGTCATCTGAAGCTGCTTTTTCAGCCTGTTTGAGCATTTCCCTTTTCCAATCTGCAAAATTTTCAATATTTGTAGCGGCTTCTTTCATATCTTCCATACGAGCATAGCCCATGGAGTACCAGCGATTCATCTGATAATTAAAAACCTGATCCTTATGGAAATCATGGTATCCTACTGGAAATTTAAACTCTGTTTTTTTCACAATCAATCCCACCAATTATCCTTGATATTTTTTAAGCACTTTTTTCACGGAAAGCATTGATTATAACCCCACTTTCTGTGCCCAAAATTCGTTCAGTAAAATCGAAAATTGCCATAAATTTCCTTCTAAATTCCTCTGAATTATGATCAGCATTATCTATTCCCTGCAGAACCATTGCTGAGATTCCATTAAACGCTTTGGCAGCATCTTCTGGGTATTGGGTGTTGAAAATCCCTTCCGCAACACCCTGTTTAAATATACGGGCTAATGGCCATACAGTTTGAAGAGGAATCCTCTGTTCGAATTTACGATGCAAGTGAACGTTCTTTTTCTCATGTACATACTGCATTATACTCCTCGTATCATTTCTAAAGGACAGTGAAAACTGAAATATTTGGACCAGTTTTTCAAGGGCGTTTAAATTCTCGTCTTTTGATATTTTTTCCATGCTTTCAACAATTATATTGATGTATTTATCAGTTATTTCGTCTAGAATATCTTCTTTGGATTTGAAATAATAGTAGAAAGTGCCCTGAGCCACCCCTGCTTTTTTAACGATATCTCTAACCATGGTATTCTCGTATCCTTTATCGAGAAATAATTGTTCAGCTATATCCATGAGTTCCTGGCGCCTTTCTTCTGGGCTTTTTGTAACACGTATAGAATCATTCCTCCATCTGACTGGTGTCTATTGACTTATAGTAGTGATTTTCATTATTTATTGCCGATTCGATTGCTATAACAGCATTCTTCAAACCCTTTTCTTCTCGAATTTTATGACCCAATATCCTAGCATTCTCCTTCATCTCGGAATTTTCCAGAGCTTCTGTAATTGCCTTGGATAATTTTTCCATGGTTAGCTCCTTTCTAGATATCGGCTGCGTTGCAACCCCTAATGAGTGAATTCTATCAGCCCAGGCAAACTGATCAATCATGTGTGGCACTGGAATAGAAGGCAACCCTGCTTTTAGAACTTCAGCAGTTGTGCCCAGACCGCAGTGATGAACAACACACGAAACATGATCAAATAACCAATTGAAGGGAATTTCTTGAATCAAATAGATGTTATCTGGTATTTCACCAGCATAATTTTCTGTATTTAGAACAATGGCCCTTGTTCCTACTCTCTGAACTGCCTCAAAGAGAAGTTCCATATGAGAAATGTTATCTTCTTCGCTCCAACCTGCTGAACCAAAGCTTATGAAGATGGGTTTTTCACCCTTTTGAATGAATTCCTGAAGGTATTTCGGCGGATAATAAGTTGAAGGTGTCTCCAAGTACCAATAACCAGAAATTACGTTGCGAGAAGTCCAGTTATCACTTTCCATAATTATATGCTGACTCATTGGTAAAAGTATTAATAGAGGATTTTTTGATTTATTAGAGGGTGGGGCGCCAATTTCTTTCCTGAATTGTTCGTATTTTCTCCCCATCAGGAAATACAGGGCGATTTTTTCGACTATTAATCCCATATTTAATCTCATGTTTTTTGAAAATTTCTTCTCGGCCATTGTGGGATCGATAACCACACTAATAAAAGGTTTATTGGCCTTATCGGCTTCAGCTAAACCAAAACTCCCATAACCTACAACCAAATCATAACCCAGACACAATTCCTGTAATGTTTTTGTTTGTTCTCTTACTCCTTTGAAAAAAAAGTTGGTCCCCAGTTTTGCTGCTTCCATAGTGGTTTTGGCCCGCATTATATCCTGCAATTCATGAACTCCGTCGTCAGGTTTTCCTTCAAGAAAATAACAATTTATCCCATAATATTCGGCGAGTTTTAAGAATTTCTTATTAAGAGCTACAGTTGCTTCGTGTCCCTCATTATTTAGTGCTTTGGCCAGTGCAAGGAAAACCTGCACATCACCTCGCACTCCAATAACTGGTAAGAGTATCTTCATTTAAAAACCCCAACATTATTAAATTTTCTAATTTTTTCTGAAAATATTTCAACACATGTCTTTATTGGAAATAATTGATATTCCATGCCCAGAATTCTTAAGTCTAATTGCTGGACTTAAATCAATGGTGTGAATCATCTATTTTGACTGATGTCAGTCAATATATTGAAACTTATATATAAATATTATTTCCGGGAATTGGTTAAAAAAATAAATTTAAATTTAAAAAAAATGAAAACAAATCTTCTTTTTTATGCTTATTTTCAATTGGAAATCTTTATCAAACTTCGACCAACCAAAATTAACCATATCATCAAAAGTACGCCAGATAGGATGGCTATGATGAGAAGCAAAGTAAGTTCAGATGGAATTATGATCATCCGTACATATTCAGCTAAGGAGATTGCAAAGGCTAAAATCCCCAGATAAGCAGTATTTCTACCAAATTTCTTGCTCCGCAGCATTAGCGCCGATACAATGATTCCTGCAATTGAAATAAGCATAAAACCTGTGTTAAATCCCCCGAATGCGCGCTGCCCGGTATTAGTCAGCATGGTCTGACCTGCTGCTAGCAAGATAGATTTCTGAGCCTCGGTTGTCGCTGCCATGTATTGATTACTCAATGAAAGCATAGAAAATGAGTTATTGGTTGCCAGGAAGATACCCACACCTAAAATCAAAAGTGATATTGCAATTATCATGTAACTTTCATTGCAACGCTTTAAAGCAACATAAAGGGCTAAAAACATTGGCACAAAGAGAATGTAGGCAATGAACTCCAGTAAATAGAAATCAATTAAGCCTATTAGTTTATTGCTCTGAAATAGAGTGAAATAGTCTATCACAGTGCCTGGTTGGGGCCAAATTGTGAACACGATAATTTCCATCAAAAGCAAAACTGCTGCAAGTAAAGCTGAGATTCCGCCGATTTTATATAGATTCTTCCATTTTAAATCTTCAGATTTCATATTATCCCCCATTAAATTTACTTTTAGGAACTTAATTGAACAATTTTAAAGCCCAGCATGCTTCCCAGCATGCATAGAAAGTAGTCAAAGACCAGGAACATGAACATCATCACTCCCAGGTGAAATCCAAATTGCTTCCATGCAGTTTGTACGGCGAGGATTACCGCATTCCCCAAGCCAAATACGTCAAAAAAGGTTGTTACATTGTGTAAAAGGCCCATGCATAGGACTATAACAATGAAGGCTGTTAAGAAAATAGCGCCAGTCAGTACGCCATATTTAGACTCTGTGGTGTCAATTTTTTTGGCAATGATAATTCCCGCCACCACAGATAAAGGGAAATCCACCAGAATAGCCCCCAGGGTTTCAACAGTAATTAATGTCATGCCGACCAAGATAGGTTGTAGGGCGTGAAACATTACAGAAATCACTGCTTCCGCCAGGAAAAGTCCAAATAAAGCAGGTATTATGGTCCCCAGTAGAAAGGCATTCCTATGTTCTTGAATAAATTCCAAGGAACTTGAAACTATTTTTTTTACCATAAAAACATCTTTATCATTTAATTTTTCATTTATTTGTCTAACTTTTGCTATTATACTTCTTATTAGCTATTTATTTATCTAATCCCATTTAATAATCTTATCTAAAGATGATCAACTTTTATTTACTTATTTTTGGTATGTTTTCATGAACAAATCCATTGGAAACGATTCACCGTGACCTGGATAAACAGTTTTTATTTCTAAACTCTTGAGTTTTTCAATGCTGATATCTGCAGCTGCTTTATCATCCATGATAGAATTTAGACCTGGACTTTTAGTGTTTTCAAGTAGATCCCCGCAGAAAAAGTCATCATCAGTTGTAAGGATTCCGATTGAGCCTTTAGAATGTCCTGGAATATGAATTATACTGGCATTTAATCCATACTCTGATAAATCATCCCCATCCTCTAAATATAAATCTGGATTAAATCTTTCCGATTTGCCAAAACCAAAGAGAAAAGGGGCTAGTTTTTTAATGAAAAAGTTGCCTTTTCTGTTCGAGAACATGTCACCCTGTTCTACCATTCCACAATCATCAGAATGCATTGCTATTTTCGCACTGAACTTTTCACGGAGATATTTGGCATTGCCTGTGTGATCAAAATCCCCGTGAGTTATAACAATGAGATTAAGATTTCCAGGAGTGCAACCCGCATTTTCAAGATCCTTCTCAAGTTCCATGCGTTTATTCGATGCCCCTGTATCGATTAGGACAAACCCAGTTTCTGTTTTTATAAGATAACAATTTACTTGACCTAATTTGAAAGGCAAATTGAGTTTAATGGTTCTGATTTCCACTGGCATTTTATAAGCCTCTTTAACAGTTTTGACAACGTTTTAAGTCATTTTTGCCGGGCGATATCATCTGCTGTGGCATAAGGATGCGAATACCGTCCATTGTCTTTTGTGTGCATTTTAAAAAACCTTGAAGACTTTATTTGAATCGCTTGATTAGGACAATAATTTAAACAAGCATTACACAAAAAACATTCTACATTTTCCTGCCAGACCGGTTTTCCATTGTTTATCTTTATTTTAAAGGATAAACAAACCTTTTCACATGTTCCGCACCCTACACACTTTGAATCTGAATAAAAATCTACATTGTAGAATCTATTAACATATGGGAAAATCCATGAAAGAATTGTATATCCAGGGACTGGATCTTTATAAGTATTGTCTTCTTCATGGCTCTTTTGTTTATTTAAAATGATTTTCTGTATAAAATCCAGATTATTTTGAACTTCATTTTCTAGAATTGAAATTTCCGCTTCAGTTGCAGCATGCCACTCTTCACGTTTCGGATCATTGCTGGCCATATTCAAAGTAAAATAAGCATTTAAACTCCTATCCTTTCTTTTTAATATATTTTCCACATCTTTAAATGCTCTATGTTGAGTGCCTGCCCGGGTAGCTATGGCAAAGATATAGTCAGCAGATTTCAAGCTGAGATTCTCTATAAATTTTTGTACAATAAGTGGAGTCATTGTTAAGTGTATTGGAAATATGAAACCTACTGTTTCTGAATTTGTTTGTACATTATCTTTATAAGAAAGATTTACTAGGGGGATTAAAGTTGTTTCTGGAATCCTTTTTTTTAATTCTCTTGCTACGTACAATGAGTTTCCAGTTCCGGAAAAATAATAAATTTCAGTCTTCTTCATGTTCCATAAACCCTCCATTCTATTGGTAGGGATCATCTGGTGTCGCTTATGGGAATATATCTTCCATTCTAGTTATATTTTTTACGAGAGCAGATAGCAATAAAAAAATGGTTCTGGAATAACCATGTTAATACTTGCAGTTCATACCCAGTGCCATGCATACCAGACAGTAAGCACATTAAAGCCAAGTCCTACAACTATCAAAAATTTATCATAGGCTGAAGGGTAGGTTGGTAATCCAATAATGTTAAAAATAAAGAAGAAAATGGCTACGGCGATGTTTGTCCATTTATTAACTGGGTAAGGTAATAATAGGGATAGGATAATCATGATAATCGGAATCACCATTAATATGGCGATCACCAGCCACATATTATTAGGTATTTTCATACCTCCCATTTCACCATCCTTAAAATCACCACTAAATATACGCAGCACATCCCCTAAAATATAAGTCAACATTAAAGCTATCCATAAGGCTGAAAGAATTATTTGCACGTCTTCCATGATTCAATCTCCACTAATTAATGATATTTGATAGTTAAATCTTCTTTGCTGCAATGAAATAGTACCTCAAATCCCTTAATTTTAATTTTTCAGCTTCAAAAATCTGGAAATTGCCATTGAATATTAAATTTTCTAATTCTGAGAATTTAAAAAATTTTGCAGAGAGCATACGTACTTTTGACATGATAGACAACATCCCAAGAGAAAAACATCTTGATAACTTCTTCTTATTCTCCTCTCCCATGCACTCTGTTGAAGAAATAAAAAAACCTCCTGGTTTCAATAACTCGTTAATTCTTCGCATAACCTCCTGTGTGTCTTCTAAATAATGCAGGATATTGAACGCCAGTATCACATCAAAGGATTCATTCTTTAGTCTCCCATCAAATAAGGTAGTATGAGTGAAATGCACATTTGGATTTTTATCAGGGTCTAACTTTAATTTGGCAATTTCAATCATTTTAGAGGATATATCAATACCATAAACCTCCTTAACATCACCAGCAACTCCTATAGACTGATTTCCTGTCCCACACCCAAAATCTAAAACTACATCACCAGGATTGAGATATTTTTTAGTTTTTCTAAGATTCTCCCTGTGAATCTCTCTAAAAGGCTCCTCACTCACATCATAATTACCTGCTATCAAATTCCAGATCTTTTCTGATTGAATAATTTAATCCCCCTATCCTTTTGTAGATTAATTCACAGTTATGGTCACATTACCCCTTTTATGTCCTTTTTCAACATATTTATGGGCTTCAGCAGTTTGTTCTAACGGATAACATCTATCAATTACTGCTTTTATCTTTCCAGCTTCAATTAGTTCTTTGAGAAATATTAGATTTATAGTCTTTTCCCCGGCTGCTCCGCTTATAACTTTTTTGCTGCTTGTAATTTGTGTCCATCTTCCTCGAACCATCTGTAATAGTCCAGGATTGCCCAAAAGATATCGTCCATTTTCTTTAAGGGCTTTTAAACTACCCGAATACGGACTCTTTCCAACCACGTCAAAAATAACATCATAAATCTCACCATTTCTGGTGAAATCTTCTTTAGTGTAGTCAAT
>JAHKLP010000014.1 GCA_020855015.1 Methanobacterium sp. | reverse complement strand
TCTTCACACTGAGGATATTCTTCACTAATTACTATTACATGGGCTGGGGGATGTATTTTCCTTATCTGGAGAATGCTACGGGTTGCATCCTCTTGAACTGACGCAAGAACGGCAATTTTTGATTTAGATCTTAATTTATCGTTCATTATTTTTTTTGCAAATTCATCGGCCATTTTACGATCAATAATTCTTGGTTTCCCAGTTATCTTAAGTTCTGCGTGCCTTTCAATATCCGCCAGGCTGTTAAGAATTTTAGGTTGATTTTCAGCTCGGATTAGTATAAGGGTCATGAATTATCGCCTGTTTTTAGTGAAAGAACTGAATAGTGTGCTGCGGAATAAAACCAGAACTATAAGTATCAGTCCAATAGCGGTCTGAATACTTCCAACAATGTCCAGTATTGATGAACTAATAGGTAAGTTCCATGCTGGAGATGATCTATGGTTGGGGAGTGGATTATAATAAACTCCAACTGAACGAGTGCTTTCTACTATGTTTATATCTTTAGGTTCAATGTAATTAACTCCAAGTAGGTAACTGTTGTCTATGGCTTTGTTTATTTCACTTGCTATTGTGGCAGCGTTGTAGCCGTTTTGCCTAACTGAGTACTGAACAATCTCTTTAGTAGTTCCACTGATACCTGCATTGTCTGTTCCGTATACGTAAACATTGGTATTGTTTTTGGTGACAGTGATACTATTTGCCATAAGTTCATAGGCGTAAATAGTTTTTAATGAGGTTCCATCGTAAGGACAGGTCTGATAGTTTTCTCCTGCAGGAAATGAAACGCTCCACCCGCATTCAGGGCATGTTTTGGAATATGCTTCATCCATGGGGTAACCAGTTGTGTTTAATTTAGATGGTGTAAACATATCACCAGTAGTTAATGAGGATACGAGGTTATTCCCTCCTCCCCCATATTTTTCCCCGGCATTTTTTGAAACTTTTTCAAAGGATGCACCTAAAATCTCTGTGGCAGGGTATCCATCACGAATCATTTTACCAATCATTATAGCAGTTTCCCTTCGCACTGTTGTGGCTGATCCATATAAGGGGTTTCCATGGGTGTTACGCAGGTGTATGATTGCTCCTTTTTGGCCTGGAGGTAGTGTGGCTAATCCTCCTGATGCTGGTGTGGCAGTTATGGTACCATCATCATCAACTGTGACCACATATACATCAAAAGATCCTCCCACTGCTGCACCTATGGTGGGGCCTCCACACATAATCCTGATTCCTGGGAAGTTACTGGCTGCACTGGCGGCATTTGCTGCGGTTTCGTCATTTTCCAGTCGTTTGATTGTTTCTACAATGGCTCCCAGTCGGGGGGTTTGGTTACCTTCACCACCAGAAAGAACACTGAAGTGTTTTTCTTTGGACATGATGAATGTGGACTGAAACATGTTTTCTGCAAATGAAAGGCTGCCTGCAGCTGCTCCATTGGGATCTTTCCCGGTAGGATCGGTTATAATAATTATGTTGCAAGTGGCTGCTGCGGTGTTAACCAGCAGTACCAGTATTAATAGGAGCAACGCAACTTGCGGTAATCGTTTTTTAATCATTTGCATCACCAATTATGTTTATTGATTTGGTTTCACTTCAACTGTAGAAAAGTCTTCTATTACATTAACAGTTAATATACCTGTTTCTTTATTTAGTTTAACATCAACAGCCTTTATAGGCATTACCCCTGTTCCTGGAATGGTTGAAAGCATAGCAGCCTCACGTGCATTATTGAGGGCCTCATTCATTGGAACTTTTCTTTTGGTGGTAATGAGGGTGTCTCCCTGAATGTAACTACCTGTTCGGAAACCGACATTGTTAATGTTGACTCTTATGGAGTCAGTGGGTACTACATCGTTTCCTTTAATTATAACGCCAGCTATTGGAATTCCCTGTTCTGTTTCAGTAGACGAAGCATAAGACATGTAAGACATCAGTCTTCCTGATGTTATAAGAATAAAGGCCAGCATTAGAATAATCAGCGTGTCTCTCCTTACCTTTATGAACATTTCTTTCACCTTTTAACATATTCTAAGAATTTAATGTTATCTTTAAATTTAACTGCAGCTTCACCAATACATACCACTGCATCTGAATTGCATTCCAATCCCTTTTTAAGTCCTTCTATCACTTGTTCTTCGGTGGCACCTAATGTTCCGTTGCGGAACTTATCCGGTGCTTTATGAGTTAGTTTGATCTTTCCTGATGAAATATATTTTCCTGCAGCTTGTCGAGAGTAATAGGAGGCAGGTATTATAAAATCAGCATTACTCACTGCTTTTTCCATAATATCCAGGTCTCCAGTCTCCCCTGATTCTGAAGAGATGGTAATGACTACTGCTAATTTTTCATAGGTCTTACTAAGCTCCCTGAGTACAGTTTCAACGCCAGAGGGGTTGTGCGCATAATCTACAATCAAATCTAACTTTTTGCTACGATAAATGTATTCCAGACGTCCTGGAACGCCTTTAAATGTTTTAAGATATCTTTTAATGTCTTTTAACGGTATTTTTAATAGTTCATGTGCCGTGGCGATTGCTCCCAGTGCATTGTAAACATTATGAAGTCCTTCTATATCCATTTCCATTTCTATCACTTCATCAGGGGTTTGAAGTAAGAAAGTACTTCCATTAATGTTCTTGGCCAAGTAATCAGGAATGGGTCGTTTCAAACCACACTGACATTCATAGTAACCTACTCCGGAGAGTGTTTCATCTATTTTTATTTCCTTTTTGCACCAACATAGTTTTTTGCTTTTTCCTTGGGAGTTATGGTCTACTCCAAAGGTTATAACCTTGCCATTATAGTTTAATTCTGAAATGAGCCCCCATAGTGTGGGATCATCACTATTGATCACTAACATTTTTCCTTGGAGTTCTTCCAAGAGTTCACCTTTTATACAGGCATAGTGCAGGAAATCATGCTCATCCATCAAGTGATCAGGGTTTATGTTGGTTATAACTCCACAAGAAGGATGGCATCTTTGGAGTGTGAATTTCAGGTCACCTCTTTTTCCTTCAGTCCCTGTTTCCAGCACTGCAATGTCTCCGTTGAGTCTGCACTGTAATGGGGGAATGTAGTCGACGTTTCCCTGTAGTGTGGTGAATCCATGTTCGGTGGGTTTCAAACCATCCATGTAACAAAAGTGTTTAAGAAGAGTGGTGGTCGTGGTTTTTCCATTGGTACCGCTAATGCAGATTACTGGTTTTTCTGGCTTGATTTTGTCAAGAAGATCATCCACTTCCATTAGCTGGGCGTCACTGTCAATTATTTTCTGAAACAGATCAGAATTTTTTGACAAACTTGGAGGTGGAATTATGTAATTAGATGAATCAAAAAACGAATTAGGGTGTTTTGAGAGATATATTGGAGTTTTATATTCGGCGAGTGTGTATAGAAATGGACAATTATCTGAATCTTGGAGATCGGTGCATATTACATTGTATTTGTGGTCCATGAGAACCCTGGCGGCCAGGTTTCCCACCACTCCACAAATACCGATGACGCCATAGGTTTCAGGGGTTTTTTCATGAATTTTTTCCATTTTTGATTCATCTTTGTCCATATGGGCACTCATTTTATTTGTCACCGTCTTTTTTTGAATTTATTATTTTGAGTAATGATATGGGGTATAAAACGAATTTTATTTTTTTCTATCTGATTATCCCCTTTTTAGGCATTATAATGACTATTATAGAAATCCAATAGTATTATTCAAACGTTTGTTTAGGATTATTTTGATAAGAATATTTTCTTTTTAGTTTTATGGTTTTTATCCAAGGTTATTTTAGTAATTCTACATTTATAAAGTCATTTATAAATTTTCAGTGAATGTCACAAATTTTATTTCATGATGGTAAGTAGTATGAACAGTATTATGCATCACTATATTGTGCAAAAGTTACTATTGGTGTAAAAAAGATATTTAAAATTCCATTTTATTATAAATACTAATTTTTACTTTAGATATGAAATCAATCAATATTTTTTTTTATTAATCGAATTATTTATATGCATTTCATATGTTTTAAAACACCGTATGCAGGGTCCATTCCCTGTGCACCTATGAGAAGTATGGTATCGTTCTTTTTGGCGGTCTTCAAAGTATTTTGCAATGCATGGGTTAGTGTGTTATAATGGGTGTAATTGATCCCTTCCTTTTGAAGAACCTCTATAAAAATCTTTTTCTCCAGTGGCTTCACCCAGTTGGCATTATCTACCACATCTTCACTACTGGTTAATATTAAGTTACAATCAATATTTTTGACTGAATCAGCAACAGCTTGGGCATTTAACTTATTGAGTGTGTTTCCTCTAGAGCCTCTAATGGCGCAAACAAGGTGAAAATTACCTGAAACTAACTCTGCTGCACTTTTTATAGTGGCCTTAATACCGTCTGGATTATGTGCAAAATCATCAATAATAAGAGGGTCATTTTTAAGTATCGTGAACCTACGTTTCAAAGCTTGATAAGATTCAACAGCTTTGGTGATAATATTTAAGTCGATTTTTAATGCAATCCCAGTACTAACTGCTGCGAGAGTGTTTTGGATGAAATGAGAGCTTTTGAATGGAAGGTCTTTTAGGGGGATGACTAATTTGTCTTTATAGAATATTCCTTCTTTTTTAAATTCAACATTTGTTCCTGAGCCATAGAATGTTACCTCAGCATCCGGAACAAGATTTTCCATTTTGCGTATTAAAGGGTCATCATGATTCAGGATAACTTGCTCTCCACTAAATCCCCTTAATGAACCTGAAATCTCCTCGGAGGCCTCTTCAATCGTGTTAACCAATCCGATATGATCCAGTGCCACATTAGTAAGCACAACCACATCCGGTTTAATGGCATTTGTCATAAGGAGGGCATGATCAGTCATATTCCGATCCTCCCATCCTTGAACCTCAGAAACTTCCAAAACCAGGGCATCCATATCTTTCTGAAATTCGGCTATTTTCTTGGCTACCATTGGATCAATAAGTGTGTTAAACTCTGATTCAGAATCAGTATTTGTGTGGGCTGTGAATCCTGCTTCCTGGAGGATTCTATATATCATATGAGTAGTAGTTGATTTCCCATTAGTGCCGGTTACCACAATTCTCAATGTGTTGGGAGCAAATGTTTCAATGGCCCAGGTAATAGCAAAAGCATTTACCAACTCAATTTTTTCAACTAAAATTAGAGGTAAACAGACTTTCCTGGCAAGTTCAATGGAATCTCCACGGGCATCCTGGGTAACGACACATGATGCACATTTATCCGCGGCCATTTGCACGCCAGTTTCATCAATCCAGTGTCTTACTACAACATCACCTTTCCCAGCATCCTTCAGAATATTAAATATTCCAGTTATGATTACATCATCACCAATCAATTTTCCTTCAGATTTTTGGGCCAGATAGGCGGTGTTGAGTTGCTTCATTATAGTAATTATCCTCAAATTATTAGAACATGAATTGGTAAATTAAGATGGCTAACAAACAAATTATTAGAGTAATAGACCAGTAAAGGGCAACTATTTTTTTCTCAGAGAGTCCCTTGTAATGCAAAGTATGGTGTAATGGTTCAACTGGTAATTTAATGATATGAGCACGGTGCATAAGACTAATCACTACTGAAATAATAGGTATGGCCAGAGCAATAACTGCAAAGTAAATTAAATCTCCCAAAAAACCTGCAGTAATATAACCCGCACCCAGAGCAAAAGCCCCAGTGTCACCCATGATTATACTGGCAGGATAACGGTTGAATACTAAAAAACCAAGTGAAACTGCTGTTAATATTGCAAATGGTAGTGCTGCATTAAAGTTTCCATTAATGACGGAAAAAATAGCACATGAAGCTGATGCGATGGTTAATATGCCAGCTGCTAGTCCATCCATCCCATCAATAAGATTCACTGAATTAATAGAACCTATCACTCCGAATATTATTATAGGAATAATAAGAATCCCGGCTTCAAATCCCAAAACACTTGTACTAACTCCGGCTGTGGCTACGAGGAAAATTCCAAGTACAATTTGGGCAATTATCTTATCTCTTTCTTTCACTTCACTTTTTATTGGAGTTTCACCAGTTATTTCAACTTTTCCGTGTTCTAGTAAGTTGGGTAGATCTTTTTTTGCCTTTTCAGTGGCTACTCGTGCTTCTTCTCCGGGTTTAAGAGTTAAACGTCCAATGAATATTGGTTCTGAGCTTATGTTACATGCTACTTTTTGCACTTCTTTGATCTTTAATCCTAATAAATCATCCAGTAAACCAACAACACCTGAACTTAACATAATCAGGACAGTGAGCAAAAGGTTTTTCTGGTTGCAATATAGGGATGCAGCCAGTGCTGCTCCTAGGAGAATGGCCAGACCACCCATAGTGGGTGTGCCTGTTTTGTGTTTGTGTTCGGTTACAATGGGGCTGTCAGTTATATCCGCATCTAATAATATTTTGCGAACGAAGTATGTGAATAGAACTGTTGCTAAAAAAGTTATAATGAATCCTAAAATCAGATTCTCTGTATTGCTCAATTTACCACCTGATAATAAACTTTTTGTTACCCAAATAGTGGAATTAAACTGTTGGATAAATTTTAATGATTAATTCTGGGAACTGTTTAGTTTATATTTTTAAATGACCTTTTACTTACTCTAAATTATAATTATCTATTATCTATAAGTATTATTTGTCTTTTTTTATTATTCTGAACTTCTAATTTGCTCTTTAACTTAAAATGATGAACCATCCTATTTTTTTTCCGATGATTTTTTTATCTCATCAAGTTATTTTAATAATCTTATATAACTTTAATTTCTGATAGTATCCAGATTCAAATTGAGCCGGGCAGCTGTTTTAAGAGCATTTTTTTTATCGTTCCCTCGAATGGTTATCCTCTGGTGATTAGAAGGTCCGTGGATAATCCAGCTGTTTTCTCCGTGGAATTCTCGAAAATGATAATTATTTTTGTCACTGAAATAATCGCCCACTGGTATTTCCAGCGCATAATACTCTTTCATTCGTTTAGAAACTTTTTTATTCTTCCATGATCCGGTGGCCATATCCACAATTTCATGTAATGGATTTATGTCAGAAGATGCAGCTGTCAAGTAGCGGGTACCACTAGGTCTTGTGTTTATCTCTAGAACATAAGTATTTTTATTAGATCTATTAAATATCAAGTCCAAATCTGCAGTTCCCTCAATATTCAAGAGATCTGCAATATATGAAGCGATATTCCTAATGGCCTGGTTGTAATTGTTGGTTTTTGCATCTAAAGTGGCATCATTTATGTGAAGTGGGGCTTTTTTCAACTTTTCCAGGGGATGGATACCGTCAAGAGTTGTTTTTCCTTTAGAGACAGGAATCAGGGGCACAGAATGATTTTTCCATCTCAATATTTCTACTGATATTTCAATTCCCTCTATAAAACGTTCAGCAAGGGCAGTGTCAAATTTTTCCAAGTAACCCTGAACATCTTCTTGTGATAAGGCGATTTTTATATCTTTACCACCCTGTCCAAGGGCTTGTTTAAGAACCAATGGATATTTTTTGGGTATCTTTTGGCCAGAACTGATTAGATCATATTCAGGGGTTTTGATATCATTTTTTAGGAGGAATTCTTTGGTTTTAACTTTGTCCTCTGCGATTGAAACTGCTTCTAGGGGTGAAGCAACCACCGGCAAACCATAATCGCTTTCTAATTCTTCCTTCAGAAGAGCCACTTCTTTCAAAGGTCCATCAATCCCGATAAGAGGCACTACTCCATCAACATCTTCTTTAATAGCAATCTCTTTGGGATGTTCCATTCCTCTGGGTACAATGTGATATGAATCAGCCAGATCTAAATTCTGTGCCTTGGGATTTGATTCTGTTAGAACAGAGGTTATGCCTTTTTCTTTAGTGTAAATGGCAACATCATCAAATAGACGTGCCCCTATGAACAGTAATTTCATGGTAAATCCTGATTAATTGTTTAATAATAATTTTTTAAGAGAATAGCCTATGAAATGTTATTATTATCACTATCTTTTTCTTGAAAATTTATTAGTAAATCTTTTAGTTTAAGGTTTTAGAAGTATGTTTATATTTTTGATGTTCCCTTTTGAGTTATCTAATTTATTATTTTTTAAACTCAGTTGTTAATCTAAAATTTATACTACACAGAACAAAATATTACAACACTAACTTAATTTCAACAGGTCCTTTTTATAAAATGATCAACAAATAATAATTATATTCAAAGATATTATTTTAAAAGAAGTTTAAACAATTTTAGGATTAGATTCATGCTTTTTTGAACTTCAACTGATAATTCATTAACTAAGTTCATATTTTTGGGTTGTATTCCCAGAATAATCAGTTCTGCCGGGCATGTTGATTCCAGATATTTAATTAAGAAAGATAAGGGCATGGCATGTGTGGATATGTTGTAGTTTGCGATTTGTTCTTTGGCAATTACTTTAATGTGTCCTGGTTTTTTGTTCATTTCAACGGCATCCAGCAGAATTATATGGCTGGGATGTTCTTCTCTTATGGCGCCAGTGAAATTTTCCGGCACGGTTTTTCCATCAAAAACTTTAATATTAGCTGTTTTAATGAACCTTTTTGATAGTTCCTGGGCCAGAACAGATCCTACTCCATCATCCCCTCTCATATCATTCCCAATACCCAGTATTACTACTTTATGATGGTCTTTAAGGAAATCTTTTAATTGATGCTCTAAGGGTATCTAATCCACCTCCCATTGTATATTCGAGGTTTACTATAATATTCTCTCCCTTTTTCATATTTAATTGGTTGGTTGGAATTAGAAGAGGTGGGTTTAGCATTGGTGTTGGGCCACAGATGAGTTGGGGTGTTAAAAGCGTGAAAGTGGTGATCTTTATCCCTGAAACTGTGCCCGCAGTGTTAATGGGAATAGTGATCTGGTATTTAACATTCTCTTTAATGTGTTTCTTAAAATCAATTGTATCATAGATGACAAGCTTACTTCTCAATTCATACTGTGCAGATTCGTCCTCTTGATAAATGGGGTGGTTATTTTTGAGATAAATTGCTTCTAATCCATTAAAAACAGCACAAGGAATAATATCCCCATTTTTTTTAAGGTATTTTCGGACAGAATTAAGGACTGGGACCTGTTCTTCATCAATAAGAGCAGTGTCCATCATTTCACAGATTATCAAGTCTGCTTTCTCATTAAAAGTAATATTTCTTGCATCGTTTATTTTTATGGTAATGTTTTTAAACGATTTAAGATTTTTTTGGGCAAATTTAGCTGTAGGGTGATCCTTTTCTACTGCATACACAAAACTAGCTAAAGGGGAGGCCCATGAGCTAAATACTCCGGAACCAGTCCCTAAATCGTAGACGATACCTCTTGATTTTTCGTTTATGGCTTCATAAAACGCTGTCAGTCGTTGGGTATCTGATAGCAAGTTTTGTTGATAGGATGGGATTTTCATCCTGTTTTCATAAATTTAAATAAATTATTCTTATCACTTTTGTCCGCTGGCAGTACTGGTTAATTTAACGTGTTCAACGCCTTTAAGCCTCATTATCTTTTCTGTTAGGCCTCGGATGTATTTAACGTCTCCTTTAACTACTATTACTTCTAGACAGTATTTTTCTGTCATGTGGACGTGCATAACTGCGTTAATGTATTCTCGGAAGTCGTGCTGGATGTCCGTAAGGTCTTCCATAACTCCGGTGTAGTGGTGGTCGTATATAACGGCAATGATACCTATTCGGTCACCTTCCATTTCTTTCATCCACTGATAGCGGACAATGTAATCTTTAAGTGCATCTCTGATACCTTTAGATCTTGATTGATATCCTCTGTCTTTTAATACTTCGTCGAACTCATTTAACAACTTTTTTGGTAGCGACATGCTTATTCTCATCAAGTTGTTCCCTCCATATATTTTTAATATTATATTACTGTTTTATAGTATTTAAATGTTGCAGAAAAAATCGAATATTGCCTATGGGCAACAATTTTTGGACATAGAATATGAACAATTTTTGATCTAGTATAAAAATCTTAATATATAAACCTTGGCATTATCACTTCTTAAGGGCTCAATATGATGTTTTTAGCAGTATTAAAACATTTTTAGAAGTTTTTAATTCATTTTCTATTAGATAAATTTTATTAAAAAATTTTTGGACAAAAAATGATAATTGATTCCTCCGAAAAAATCAATTCATTTAAACTAAAATTATACTAGTGATGTGATGGCATAATTAACAATGTAATTGTTCAATGATGATCATATATGGGTGAAAAAATGATAGTTAAAGATGCTATGAACCAGGGTGTTATAACCATTACTCCAAATACTCGTCCAGCAGAAGCTTTTCAAAAAATGTACAAAGAAGGGGTCAGAAGACTTTTTGTTATGGATGAAGGAGGAGAACCTTTAGGTGTTGTTTCCTATTCGGATCTGATAGGAGTCCTTGGAACCATTAAACCTTCTGCTAAAGATGCAGTTTCCCTGCAAATTACAGATATAATGTCCAAAGAAGTTATCACCATCTCTGCTGATGAAGGAATCGAAGATGCGGCTAATCTCATGTTAAGGGCTGATATTTCGGGTTTATTAGTATTATCAGATGGTAAACCTGTTGGAGTAATCACAAAGACGGATATATGTCGAATGGTTGCCGCAGAATTATTAGTACCTGCTTGAAACCTTTTAACTATGATTAATATATAAAAAACAGATTTAATTTTATAATCTAATTTTTCTATTTTAATAAAACTCTAAATATTATTAAGTAAGAAATAATCATCTTTTTTAAAATCAGTAATAATAAGTGATTTCAATATCCTTTTTATCTGAAGAATAAATTACCATGATGAGTAATGCGGCTGCCGGGATTTGAACCCGGGTCGTAGGCTTGGAAGGCCCAAGTCCTAACCAGACTAGACTACAGCCGCGATGCGGCGTCCGGGATTTGAACCCGGGTCGCTGGCGTGGCAGGCCAGTGTCTTAACCAGGCTGGA
>JAHKLP010000065.1 GCA_020855015.1 Methanobacterium sp. | reverse complement strand
AAGTGCATACTTGATGGTAATAAAAATTGTTCATTTGATTTCAAACTATTCTAAGATTTAAAACTTTTATTTTATTTTCAATTTGAAAAAAAATTTAATAAGTTTAAAAAAAATACTTGTAGCCAATGAATTGATATAATGGCAAAAAAACTAGTTAACTATGGAAGATAATAATATTAATCGGATTCACCTATAAAAGGGGGTTTAGTTTTTGGAACGAATAAAAACAGGATTAAAAGGCATTGATCACTTTACAGGCGGACTTCCCCAAGGCAAAACAGTGCTCATAACAGGAAACGCTGGTTCTGGTAAAACAATATTTGGTTTACAATTCGCTCTTTCCAGCTGTAGGCAGAACCTCAAAACAGTTTATATCACTACCGAAGAGGATTCTAAAGATCTTTATACTCAGGGAACCTCATTTGGGTGGGATATTAAATCTTTCACAGAGAATGGACTTTTAAGTATCATAGAACTGGCTGGTATTCGTGCCAGGGTGACTGAAGCTGAGATAAGTATAGATGCGGAAGCAATGAAAGGAAATTTCTCAAGTTTCCTCAAGGACCTCCCTGAAGACACAGAAGCTGTGGTCATAGATAATATAGGCAGTTATACGGCTAAACTCACTCCTTATGAATTCCGGGATCGATTTGATCTTCTGATCTATGAATTGAAACAAAGAAACATCACCTCTTTGGTTATATTAGACAGTGCCACATCTAAAGAATTCAATGAAATAGCTCTATTCTCAGTTTATGGTGCAATCAAACTCATGAAACGAGAGAATCCCTACACAGGCCGACGAGAGAGGGTGATGGATTTTGTGAAAATGAGAAGCACCAAGATACCCACTCAGTTTCTAACTTATGAAATTAATGAAAATGGTATTCAAATCATATCCAGTGTGGAAGGAAAAGATTAAAAAAAAAGTGGAATAAGTGCAAGAAATAGAAGGTTCCAGAATAAAAAACAATCATTATTTTCCACAGGGAATCAATTGTATCTATTCCTAACTCTCCTAACTCTATTCATAGCACGTTCATCACAATATTCTATCTCTTAACATTGTGAAACACGACTAGGTGGAGTTTCTGGATTATCAACAGTTTCTGTAATATTATCTGTTGAATTATTAAGAGTTGGATTGCTGTATGTTTGTCTTTCTGTGGTAGCTGGTGTGTTCTCTATATCTGGTGAGTTTAATATATCATTTAGAGCAATTGCCCCTATTATTAACAGGCCAACAATCATCAACAATATTATTTTATCCATTTAACACCCTCACACTGACATTATATTATTTATATCTATATGATTCTCGTTTTTGTTAAAAGAACATTAGATTCAGCTAATGATCTATACATCTATTCATGTAATACTCTCTTTTGCTGGTTTTATATCCTTTTAAGAACAGCCAGGATAAGTTTTGCAGCGTTTTCTACATCTTTAATGTTTACCACACTAACTGGGGTGTGTATGTATCTGGATGGTGGTGATATTACACCCGTGGGAATACCTTCTCTGGTGAGGTGGATTGCGGTAGCATCAGTGGTGCCCCCTTCACTCACCTCTAACTGGTACGGAATTTTTTCTTCTCGAGCTACCTTAATCAGGAGTTCCTTTACTTTGGGATGAGTGATTATTCCTCTACCACTGGCATCAGTGAGTATGATGCAGGGACCTTCACCTGCCTTGGCTGGAGCTTCCTCCTCTTTCATTCCAGGATGATCTCCAGATATGGTTACATCAAGTGCCAGGGCCATATCAGGGTTTATACGATAGGCTGAGGTTCTAGCTCCCTTGAGACCCACTTCTTCCTGGACAGTGCCCACACCATAGATGGTGGCATCACTACTGGCTTGTTTCATGACCTCCAGGAGAACGGCACAGCCAACTCTGTTGTCCATGGCATTTCCCATTACCAAGTCATTTTTAAGTTCTGCAAATTCCTGTTTAATGGTGATGGGGTCACCCACATTGACCATTTCCTCAGCATCTTCTTTACTGCAAGCACCGATATCAATAAACATATTTTCGTATTCCACTGGTTTCTTTTTATCAGCGGCTTTCATCCTGTGAGGTGGTTTACTACCAATAACACCCAGTATTTTCTCTCCATTGCTGTCTATGCAAACTTCTTGGTTAAGGAGCATTTGGTCGTTGATTCCACCTAATTTAGAGAATTTTATAAATCCCTTTTTATCGATGTACCTCACCATAAGGCCAATTTCATCCATGTGGGCGGCTAACATCACTTTTTTCCCACCTGGTTTTCCTTTTTTGGTGGCTATGAGATTACCCATTTCATCCACTTCTAAATCATCCACATGTCCTTTTAACTCTTCCATCATTATGTTTCGAACTTCATCTTCGAATCCGGACACACCTGAAGCGTTAGATAGTTTCTCTAATAATTTTTTCATATTACGACCTCTTAAAATTCATAGAATAAGAATTAATCAGCAGATAATGTGTTTGAATATACTTAGTTTAACTTAAACCATAATCATTGCAATCTTAATTTATATTCTCATCAAATTATTGATTAAAATGATTTAATGAGAATAAGAATTCCGATTATAACCAACAAGATGGGACCGGCCTGTTCCTGAAGGAAGCTAATGGGTATGACTCCCATATTAACCCCATACCATACAAGGCCTACTATGATAAAGAATAAGCTGAAGTAAATGCCCCATTTATTTATGGTTCTCTTTTTTTCAGGTTTGGAAGTTTTTGGTTTACTTATTGTCACGTCTTCATCCATTCGTATCGCCTATCGTAACAGTTGATAAGATATTGGTTTATTTTTAAACTTTTTAATACTTAATTCACTTACATTGCGGATGTTTTGCAAGTTCTATCTGTTTCTGCACAGATTTAACTTATGGCAACGGTTACATCACCAAATCCTTGTGAATTAAGGGATTTATACACACTATTTTCAATAATAGTTTTTTCAGTAGGATTTAGTTCACGTGAAAGATGAATAGTAACTTGGCTGGATCCGTTCAAATCGATACCATTAACTTTAACCGGTAACATTCCGGGATTTTTAATCGCCAAATCAGTTGTACCGTTTTCAGCTCCCAATCTGGCTGCAGATACAATATTATTTTTTTGAGTTTGATCACCTACATAAGCAGCAACCACAAGAACAATAATCAGTATTATTGCTACAAAAAGGATTACCTCTATTGATAATTGTCCTTTTTTATCCATGGGAATCAATCTCTTTTAATCATCATATAAAGTCTCATCTTATATTGTATTCATTCTGAGTATAACATGGCACTGTTTAAATATGTCTTACTTACTATAATTGTCTTACTTACTATAATATGTTTATGATGTGATATTTTTATGTTAGTATAAGTATGTTATTAATATGCTTGATTAGACTTCAAAAAGTTATATAGTTTAATAAATAAATAGTCTATAGAATAATATAAATATAGTAATAATAAGTTAATAATAATAAGTTAATATTCATAATAGATTTTTATCATCATATAGTGAGGGGTTTTCCTGAAATTATTTAAAAAAGATTCAAGAGGATTAGCATTATCACTTGACCTATTACTGGCCCTAATCCCAATAACAATTGTTCTGGGATTAGTCGTTGCTAATATGGGTAATGCAATGTATGAAACGCAAGACATCGTTTACAGGAGTGCAATAGAACGGGCTTCTCAAGATACGGCCAACGCACTTCTAAAAACATCAGGAGACCCGTATAACTGGGAGAACCTTACCAGTTCCCAAGTAAGATCTGTGGGATTGGCCAAGTATGATCCCACTAATAAGTTACCAATTGAATACGTCTTATCAATTGACAAGGTAGGCGCTATCACTCCCACAAGAGTTCAAAATCTTTTAGGTAGCGAGTACAGTTTTCAGCTATTAATAACCACTGATGGTACTGGTTATACTATAAGAAACATGACCAGCCTTGGTAACACCAAGACTAAAGAGACTGCCAGTGATGTGGTGGCGGTAGAAAGAGTAGTTTTAGTATCTGAATTTGATATAGTTGCAGAGTTAAAAAATATACGACTTACAGCGAAGCCAATAACTCTTACACAGTATTTCCCAACTAATAAGGCTTATCTTGATGCCTTTGATTATTATGTTTATGTTGACAATTCAGATCGAGTCAGTTCTGGATGGGTTGAGGTCAATGGTGTTACCGGTGTTAATCGTGTAGTCCCTACAAGCGCTTTTCCTTCTACCCCACCATTGGTGCGATACATTGATCCCGTAACTCAAAAATTAAAAAACGAAACAGATTTACAATTGAATATGGTTCAGACAAGGCTTGCAGGATCCCCTGGAGATACTGCTGATGTATATGTTATTAAAGTACCAAAAGGTACTCCAATTGGAAATATCAAACCTGAGAATGTGCATGGAGTGAGGGCTAAGTTTATGTTATATGCCTGGTCAAGGTGATTTATATGGATGAAAAAGGTTACATACTCACTGCTGATTCTACCCTTGCCTTAATAGTGGTTATAGTTTTAACAGCAACGGTGGCCAGTTACTCCTCGCTACCCATGTACATGGGTCAAGATCACCAGCATCTAGAGGCTCTGGCGGACAGTCAGTTGCAGTCTATGGAGCAGGATGGGACACTTAAACAGGCTTCTGTAGAAGCTGCTAATGGTTCAACTGCTGATTCTTTTAGTACTTTAAATGATTCCCTTAACTCGATACCTGATGGTATAGGTTACCGGTTGATCATGAATGTTGGAGGTACTATTGTTGTAGCGGACAGTTCTGATAGAAATTATACTCCATTAACCCATACTGATACAGCAACTCGGGTAAGGGTTATTTCAGGACCAGATGAAGGATGGTGGGGACGAGCTTGGTTCAAATCGGAACCAGTTGAATTTACCAATAAAGAGATCCACCTTACCACCACAGTGTGGAACTTCCACAACTGGCTAACTAACTTTTCTCCATGGTCTACCTATGGCCTTCGGTATCGTCCTTATTGGGGTAGCTCATCCACTGGATCTGTTCGACGTATCAACTTTGCAATCCCTGAAGGTGCTGTGATAACCGGGGCCAGATATTTACAAGGTGGTTCTGCCTCAAGTAACGGACAATCCTTTGGGACAAATACATATATAAATACTAACCCTGCCCTTGTGGCTAACTCGAATCAGTTCACATTCCTTAACCTCAGGCCAGGAAGTAACACACGAATGTACAATTATCAGGGAGACATACCTGTTGCTTCATTACACACACTTGTAAACAATTTCTATGTGCAAATTCTGCCCAGACCATTTTACTCAGGAAGTTATGACATGCCCTGGTTTTCCATTCTCGCAGATTATGCTACCAACATAACAATACCTGAAAACGTAACCGAAGACACTTATAATTTCACGAATGCTGCTGGATTAGCTGTACCGAACCCTGTAGACTTGGGAGCTGGAAGTGGTTATGGTAGGATATATGACCTGGATTCTGGAACGGTGACTAACCTGAATACTAGAAGGGTTATAAATTGGAATGATATGAGGAACCATGACCATGCCTTTGATGATGGTATACCTTTTGTTATTACTAATGTCCCTGGAGTGAGTGGAACTGGCCACGGAACTGGGGTTAGTGTTGTAGAAGATGTTCCTATAGCTTCCAATACCAACCTTTTAGATGCATATGTTGTTGTCAACAGTTGGGGGGCAAATGACGGTGCTCTGGTAGAGATTTGGGATAGTGAATCCAATAATTGGCGAACAGTGTTCTGTTCCTTTGATGTTTGGGAGGGCGGTGTATTAATGGATTACAGTGATCGAACTGATGGTTATGGTAACCTTCCAGGAATAATATATATTGGAGATCAGTTAAGAGAAGGAGCCAACAACAAAGTGAGGATTACCGTATTTGACGATGTTCCATCCAGTGATTACGACTTGTGTGGTGTTCAAGATTCCTATGTTAAGGTCTTCACGAGCCCATACAAAGTGAGATGGACTACTTATCCTTTTAACAGTCATCAGGACAATGACAATACTGCAGAACAAGTTAAATCCTTTGGACTTACAACTGACAGTCAGAAAGCCATGCTGTTTGTGGGTGTGGGACTCAACACCCGAAATATTCTGGTAGAATATGCGGATACCGGTGAAGATTTATATAATGGTCCACCACCATTTGCTTTGGATCTGGCCCAACTGGATGCCCAGAATGGATATCATAAAATCACTACCGATAATTCAACTGGAGGAAATTACACCATCAGAGCTGGGAATTATAATTTAAGGGTCAGAGTTACTGGACCGACTTATAATTGGGAGTCTGGTGATTGGGATTCCAATGCAGCTATATTCTCCGGTACTAGAATTGCAGTGATTAATCCTCAGATCCAGAATGAGTGGTCTGCAGGAATGGGTGCTACTCCTCAAGCTGCTATGGATAATGCTACAGCTATACTACTTCAGAAATATCCTGAAGTTGATCCCGCAGATATACATACCTCTGCACTATTTGCTGGTAACGTGCCCAATGCAGTTACTGTCAGACTAGACTTATGGAAACAATAGAATTATGGAAACAATAGGAATTTGGTAAAATGGATGAAAAGGGTTATACCATCACTCCAATAGCATTATTACTTATGGTACCAGTGATAATTTTCGCAGTGGCCTTTGGAGATGTAATTAATGAGGTCAATCAATTTTCCACAGTCACCGTAGGTAGTGATGTAACAGGGGGTACTGTTTCATCTATCTACACGTCTATAAAGTACGCTGCGGGTGACTCAGGACGATGGGCTTCTTATAATGTTACCAGGACAGTTATTGACAGACAAAACTTCCTCACCAATAGTAAAGTTCACGTCCGGGAAGTAGTTGCAGATCAACTCAATAACCATGTCATTGATTCTTGTAGTAAACTGTCTCGGGAAACAGGAAGAAATATTACAATTAACGATGTGCAGATTCCAGTTAACACCACTAATGTTACCTTCGATGACATTTTCGATGAGAATGATATTGTGGTTACCCAGGTTGACGCCTATGGAAATGGTGATCCCTATGGATTCTATGTGGTGGTGAAAGCAGGGGTCCCTATAAAAGTTGAACAGGAAGGCCAAGTTTATGAGGGAACTTTACCTGAAATAAGGGGTTATGCTCCAATTGTTGGTATGGAAGACCCGTATATATGGATTAAAAGTAGTTTCAGAACTAGAAATGCCATTTATCCCTATGATTACTATGAAGCAACATACATGGGCGCACCAAATTACCACTTTGATGATATAGTAGATGTAGATGCAGTAGAAATGGAGCACTTAGGAGAATGTTTGAATGGGACGGGTAATCCTGAAAATCTTGCGGGAATGCCACAATATTTCCCTAATCCATTGGGACTAAACTTCTTTGAAAGATTACAGGGAGGACAAATATCTGGAGAACAAGCCGACACCCGTTTGAGTACTTTTATAGTGGGTGATCCTTTAAGTGACGTTCACCAAGGAAAATCAATTTCAGCGGTTGATGTGGAATACTTTGCAATTCCTCCAGTACCTGGCACAAAGATAGTGCTAAAGAAGGCTGATTATCTCGATTCAAAAGGTGCAGTTTTCTATTTATCCCCAAGTTATAAAACCATTTTCGGGCTGGAAGATAGTTATAATAATAATCTCCCATGATTGTCAAGAAATATCAGGTGAACAAGTTGTATTTGGACAAAAAAGGACAGATAAGTGCAGAATTTTTATTTATAACATTTATTGTCCTAATAGTAATGGCAGGAATGCTTTCACTGGTTTCTGATGGAATAGGCAAGACAGAAACTTCAGATGTAGCTAAGGCTCGAGTTGTGGGTGAAAAGTTTGCTGGTGCTATAAATGCAGTTTATGTTGCTGGAAGTGGTTATTCGGCTAATTTCACCATTCCGGGTGGTTTAACTGATCCTGCTTCAACTTTCAGTGTAAATGATGGTACGGATACAGTTGATGTTACATTTAAGGGTAAAACGATAAAAATCAATGTGATCCCCAAATATCTTACTGGTTTTAGTATTACCAGCTCATCTACAGATAAAGTAGTTACCATAAAAAACCAAAATGGCACCATAAAATTCACATAAATAAGTACTGTAACATTCAAATAGTGGAACATTCAAAGGTATTGATATGGATATTGATCTAGGTGAAGGTTGGGAGAAAAAGGCACTGATTATCGTGGCAGTTGTGGTTTTTATACTGGTAGCGTATGCCTATAATCCATTTCAGACCAAACCAAATGTAACCGCTGTTAATGAAACTTACAAACCTGCTTCACCTGCTCCTGCAAGTGCTCCACCTCTGGTTTCTAATGATTCTAATAGTTCTACTAATAGAAGCGAAAATAACACTTTTTTAATATCAGCTGATCAGGCCAAAAAGATAGCTTTAGATGACTATCCAGGGTATACTGCCTCAGAACCAATACAGGGGACCATAGTACTCAATCAGACCACAGTCGTTGTCTGGATTGTACCAATTTCTAAAACTTCCAAACCCTCAAAAACAATCTATGTCGATGTAAATACTGGAAAAATTGTTAAAGAAACATGAATTGTGGGGCCATTAAGAATAACTTCAATATTAAAATTTCTTTATATTTGACCAACCAGAGATGAAACCATGGAAACACTATTTGTATTTTTAATGATCGTATTATTTTTTCTTCTCATGGCTTTTGTATTCTCCACAGCACTTTTAACACCTCTGATCGGTAAAAAAAATCTATTATTTGTATTAGGTTTAGGTTTTGTGGTGGGTCTGATTGGGGGAGCCTTTTTCATAGCCCCAGTATACAACGATCTTCCAGACATGGCCCGGGCCATTTACATGTCCACTAGTGACCAGCAGGAAATAATCACCCTAAACATTTCAACGGATAGTGATGTTAACCAGGCTATCGCCGATGTGAAAAAAATTCCAGGAGTTTTAAGTGTTGAAAGTGGTAAGATAACTGTTAAAACAACTCAAATAAATAGTGACTGGAAAAGTAGTTTGGAGGCACGAATGACAACTGCTGTTAACAACATCACTTCCGGTAAGATAGTTTCTAATGATACGATTATGGTTGAATTAGAACCTGGTAGCGATCCTACTAAGGTGATCAAACAACTCAAAGACTGGATGATGCTGGTCAGTGGTATAGGCATCAGATTCAGCATAGTAGAAGTCAAGGTAATGGTAGATGCATCAAAAGTGGATGATGTTGTCAAAGAATTACCCCAAGGTGAAGTAGTTGTTAACCAGATCAGTGGCCCGGTGGAAAAAGAAATTCAAACCCTTGAAAAAACTATGCCACCCAACAATAACGTGATATTATTATGTGGATTTTTGGGAGTGATTGTGGGTCTTATGGGATTGTTCATCGACACAATAATTCAAGGATTAAAAGGTCTCCGGGATCGTTTGCTTAAAAAAGGGGATTAATATCTAATTTATACATTATTACATAAATTCATGAAAAGATAAAAAATTAATTCATGGAAAAATTATGGCGAATTAAGGATATAATTTATAGGATTTTTGACATGAAGGCAGCAATTCTTTTTTCAGGTGGTAAAGACAGCACAATGGCTGCATATAAAGCTATTGAGGACGGATGGCAGGTGGAGTGCCTTCTCAGTATTTTTTCAACAAATCCTCACTCCTACATGTTTCATGTTCCTAATATCCACCTTACTCCACTTCTCTCCAATGCATTGGAGATAGATCTGATGCAGGCTGAAACCCCTGGAAAAAAGGAAGAAGAATTAAAAGACCTGAAAAATGCTTTTTTAAAACTTAAAAAGAAGGGGATTCAAGCTATATTCACAGGTGCAATTGCTTCTAATTATCAAAGATCACGTATAGATCACCTCTGTCAGGAAATAGGACTAGAATCCCATTCACCCCTATGGCAACGTGACCCTGAAGACTATATGAGAGAGATTATCAAATTGGGATTTAAGGTGATGATTACCAGTGTGGCTGCAGAGGGACTTGATGAATCATGGTTGGGAAGGATAATCGATGAGGATCTACTGGATGAATTAAAAGAACTCCACAAAAAACATGGATTGCACATGGCCTTTGAAGGTGGAGAAGCTGAAACATTGGTCCTTAACGGCCCACTATTCAAAAAGAAACTCAATATATTGAAATATAGGAAAGTATGGAATGGGGATAATGGTTATATGATCATTGAAGATGCAGTGTTAGAAAATAAAGGCTAAATATTTGTTTTTTCACTCGAAGTCGTTTTTTTAACCAATAAATGACATTTCATGATCATTAACTATCGTTTAATGGTCGCATAACCAACAAATAAATTCTTCGGGATTTTCAGTATGAATTATAACTTCTATTTCCCCCAGGGGAGATAAATCATCCTCCACCAGATTAATTCTACCTGCAAAAGCAGCCTGTTTGCTTATTTTGAATTTAATTGTATCAGACTTATGTTTTAACACATTGGTGAGGATTTTACGTGTAGTGTCTCTTATCTGTCTTTTTTCAAGGAATTCCTTGAAACGAATCAAAGAGGAAGAACTACCACATACAGTAACCTGGTCATCAGTTATTAACAGGTCATCATAGTCAAATATATTGGAAAGTGCCTCAATAACCTTATTCAGATTTTCGGTGGGATTCACCGTTGCTTTTGCTTCCATTTCACATTTCATTTTTGATTATCCTCTGAACAGTATTCTTAAATTTTTTTAAACTACCTTCATTAACCACCATATAATCAGAATTGGCGATAACTTCCCCTATACCAAAGTCCAGTTCTCTTCGATCTCTTTTAATGGACTCTTTAGAGTCTGCAGAATCATCGGATCTCATTCTTTTTTTAAGCCTTGAAAAACGGGTTTCAGGCTTTGAATGGACAGCTATTACTTTAAAATCTGTGAAATTCTTTTTGAATATTTGAACTTCCCATGGGCTGCGTATGCCTTCAATTAGGAATAATAGGGGTGAATTGAGCTCTGATTTAGTGTTGGACACTGAAGGGTCCCTGGCGAAATTCTTCACGATATCCACACATCGCTTGGCAACCACGTATTTGCCATGTTCTCTGCGTAATTGGACCGCCACGATCCCCGGATCTTCATTCCTTCGCCTGGCTTCGTCTCTTATCACATCACCCATTTTCACTACTTTAATTCCCAGTTTCTCTGCAACTCTAGAAACGACGCTTTTACCAGAACCAGGCATTCCTGTAACTCCAATTACTCTCATATTCATTCATCCTGTTTAAAATAGTTGGATATTGAGTTCAGTGATTTAGCAATATTTTTGGTATTGTCAAATTCATCAACAATTTCTTTTAATTGTTTTTGGGGGTATCTTTTTAGTTTTTTAACTTCCTGAACCATTAAAGGTATTGCTCTTACCACATTATCAACAATGGTTATAGATGATGTTTGAGCTGTTCTGGATAAAGGATTAAGATCAATGGTTATAACCTTTTTGCCTGATGATACCAGTGCTTGTGCCCTGTCACCATCTTCCAAAGGTACTAAAACAACATCTGCCCGGTGAGCCCCTTCTGGATGTGCACGTGATCGGGGTCCTTCCAGTCCAGGAATGGGAACATGATCATCTCCCTCTTTCCCCAGAACCTCTGTTGCACCTGCATTTTTTAATAGTTTCTCCATTTTTTTAACCCGTTCAGGAGTGCGATAGAATAAGTTTATTTCTATGGGGGCTGGAATTAAATGGGATAATTCAACGATATACTCAGCAGTAAGAACAGCAGTGTTCCCATTAACCGATATCACCGGATTATCAGCAAGTAACATTGCAGAAATTCCGGTTCTAATGGCTTCAAGTGCAGCAGGACTGGTTTTCTCACCCAGAATATAGTCAAAGGCTTCACCTCTTCCATGAGCGATCAGGGCAGTGTCTGCCAGGATTCCTTCCTGATAAGCCTCTGCCATTTTTTCCCTTAACACAAGAGAATTGTAACGAGGATGTTTTGGTGAGATTTTATGCATTCTTAACTTCCTTTGATTGGAATATGATTGGTGATATTATATTTTAGATAAGAATAAATTATCCTGCACTAATTAATAAAAAAAGATGAAATACTAGATTTTGTTTACAGTTTCTATTATACGGATGGGTTTGTTACCACTGTTACTTAAAATCTTATTTTCAGTTTTTAGTTTTACAATGTTCCCACTGGAAGCCCCATAACTGTTGTCGACGATATAAATATCTGGTTTAACATTGGAACGGATGTCGTATTCTACCTTTACGTAGGCCATTTTTTCCCCGGTCTCAATAACAACTCCGTATGTGAAGTCGCGTTGATAACGTATTCTAAAGACAAGGTAAACAACTGCAACGGCAATAATTGAGAATATCAGAATGGTTAGAGAGGGGAAATAACTCCATGAAAAGGTTATGACTAGGGCTGGGTTTGTACTTATTAAAACCAGCACAATGCCCACCGCGATATACATGAGGAAAAAATCTCGATAAGCAGGAAATTCAGGGCCATACATAACTTTTACCCGGTTAAAGAGGGTATAAAGAATATAGCCGACTAATAAAATAGATAGAATTCCATAGATAATGAGGGATAGGAAGTTTAACAATGTTAAGACGGATATGATTAGGAACCCTGCTGATAATAGTTGCAGGCGAAAGATGGTGTCTTCCTTTTCTTTGGATGTGAAAGGAGCAGAAATAAGAATAACATCCGAATCAGAGTCTTGAACTTTTTTACCACTAGTTTTTTGTCCATGAGTTTTTTCTTCTTTCCCGGTAATTTTATGTATTTTTTCCTCAACTCTCAAATTGTCTTTAACCCTGGAAACATTTCCCTTTAAGTTTTCAGTATCAATTTTTTCTTTTACATGGTCCTGGTTAATACTTCGAAGTTTGCGAGGAATTTGTGGTATTGTCAGAATCATCGATCCCAAAAGTGAGAAAAATCCCAGTATGGCATCTCCTAGTTTATTGAATATCCCCATAATTATCACTTAAATTTTCTTTTCCTAAATTCGTTTAGTCAGATACTTAAAATAAATAATTTATTAAAGTATTTGGTTTGATTGGTGTATTCAATGTCGAGTATTGGGTAATGTTATTAGGTGTGGCTAATGTTAATGGGGGTAGTGGTGTCATCAACAGGCCATGTCACAGTAACGTTGTGCCATCCTTTGGAAAAATCGGATGGAGAAATGACTACTGGATGATTTATTTTTGCTTCTATTATTTTGGGCCCATTGGCATTTAAGGGGACGCTCATTCGAATATTTGATCCGTCTGTTGTTAAACTTAGAGTTATTGGCATATAAACGCTTATTGTTCTTTTTGCACCGGGACCGTTAGCGTAAACCAAGTTTACAGCATTTGCTATGCTGTTTACAGTTTTTTCAACATCTGCTGATTGAGAAATATCCATAGTGTCATTAACAGATTTACCCACTAAAGGTATGGAAACAGTGGCTATTATTATTAAAATTACAACTACAGTTAGTAAATACTCTGCAGATATTTGTCCTTTATTTTCCATATTAATCACTACTATTAATACTATGATTTATGACTTGGCATTTATATAAATATTGGCATAACATTTGCACGTTGACGAATCCATTCAATTCCTATTTGAGTGCTGTTTTTGGCATAATTACAATTTAAATGATCCAGGAAATAATCTTCTGCAGAATAACAATCATATCTCCAATAAAGAGTGATATTAACAGTCCAATGAAGATAGAGGGTGCGAATGGAACTCCCCTTTTCACTTTAAATTTATTAGATATTTTCCCTTCCTTATGCAGTTTTTTAAGAAGTTCAATGTCATCCGGAGTTAGTCCCGCAGCTAAATTTGCAATCAAATTCTTTCCAGGAGGTGTGGTAAGTAAACTCATATCTTTAGTTTGAATCGCCTCTACTATTTTATTAACGAAAGTTTTTTTATCCACATAGACCTCATCATCGCGTTGATAAAGATTGTGGGCAGGTATCATCCCTTCTTTGAGTTCTTCTAGAGGATATTCATCTTGGAGTGCTTCTTTATTTACAGAGAATAATAGCTTCCTGATAATTCCAAGAATGGTTATGGAGATATATAACAGGATGATGCTGTAAATAGTAATATTAAAATTGTAGAAAAGGGAAGCAACAACTACTAATGATACTACAACTGCTTTAACCCGGTTAGGCATCTTAGATATTACCATTGTTAATAAATAGATCAATATCAGTGATATGATTATAATTTGCAGACGGAGTTCTTGAGTTATGAACATGGTTATGGTTACTGATGATGTTATAACCAGAGTGAGAACAAATTTTTCTTTGTATTCTTTAACAGGAGACAATAATTCATCAATCAAATGTCTTTTTGTCTTCACAACAACATAAACGACGTACATCAAGATGAATGGAAAGACTGATAAAATACTGTTAATAATTAAAGTTAAGGGGAATGGATAGGCTCCTTCAACAGGGAAGTCCACTCCTAATATTTTGTAGGATACCAATACCGGAGAAAATGGTAGAAGTGCTGCCAGGGCAGTGAAAAGCTTAACATCACCCCCGGCCCAGGCTCCCATCTTCCAGAAAATGTATCCTAAGGCAAATATAACTCCTGTCATCACTAAACACATTACTATAATCCAGATTTCACCAATCATAAATGCATAAACACTGTTAAGTATTATTCCAATGGCAATAAGGGGGAATGTTAATTTGTTAGGGATAATACCCCATTTAAGATCAGAGTAACTAGCGTAGAAACAAGCTACTATTGCTATTAATGTAGTGATTAAAGGGATTTCAACAATCATTTAATTCCTCGAATATTCATGTGCAATAAATTTTTAATCAATATTATATCTCCCATTAATTCAAGGATTTTTGTTTATGATTCATAAGAGTTGCCTCCATAAATGAAACAAAGATGGGATGAGCTTTGTTGGGCCGTGATTTAAATTCAGGGTGGAATTGACAACCTAAAAACCATGGATGGTCTTTTAATTCCACTATTTCCACCAGAAAGTCGTCTGGTGAAGTTCCAGATATGATAAGTCCTTTATCTCTTAAGATCTCCCGGTAATCATTGTTCAGTTCATAGCGATGGCGGTGGCGTTCACTCACTTCTTCTTCTCCGTAAGCTTCCTTAGCCATAGTTCCTTCTTTAAGTTTGCACGGATAAGAACCCAATCTCATGGTTCCTCCCATGTTTTTGATCTTTTTCTGTTCTTCCATTAGATCAATAACTGGATAAGGGGTTTGCGAGTCAAATTCAGTGCTGTGTGCATCTTCAAAGCCATTGAGACGGGCATATTCTATTACCATGCACTGCATGCCCAGACAGATCCCAAATAATGGGACCTTATGTTGTAGTGAGTAACGAACTGCATCAAGTTTTCCTGATATGCCTCGCCCCCCAAAACCACCAGGAATAAGAAGGGAATCCAGATGACTGATTTTATCTTCATTGACTTTATCGTCGGCCTGTATCCATTCGATATTCACTTTAATTCCCAAATGGGCTGCGGCATGATTTAATGATTCTCTGATGCTCATATATGCATCTTCCAATTCAACGTATTTACCAATTATGCCCACACTCACCTGATATTCATCCTGTTTAAGGGCATCAACCACTTTTTCCCATTCTTTCAGGTCCTGTTCGCCAGTTTCTAGTTTAATACGGTTTATAACATATTCTCCCACCTTTTCCTTATTCAGGATCAGGGGAACCTCATAGATTGAGTGTGCATCTGGCGTGTTAATTACAGCTTCCTTTTCCACGTCACAGAAATGAGATATTTTATTTTTTAGAGGTTGATCCATGGGTAACTCCGAGCGACAGATAATCATATCCGGTATTATACCGGTGCTTCTGAGTTCTTTGGTGCTGTGCTGAGTAGGTTTTGTCTTGAACTCACCGGCGGCTCTTAAATAGGGCACATACGTTACGTGTACAAACATTACATTGTCATGACCTTCTTCATTTCTAAGCTGTCTTAGTGCCTCAAGGAATGGTTGACTTTCAATATCCCCTACTGTTCCCCCCACTTCCACCAGGACAACTTCAGCATGGCTTTCGCTTGCTATTTTCCTAACCATGTCCTTTATTTTATTGGTGATATGGGGGATTATTTGCACACAGGAGCCCAGGTAATCTCCCTTACGCTCATGATCAATAACAGAAGAATAGACTTTGCCTGTAGTGATATTGGATTTGCCGGAAAGATTCACATCTAAAAAGCGTTCATAGTGCCCTAAATCAAGATCAGTTTCCATACCATCTTCGGTAACGAAAACCTCTCCATGTTGATATGGATTTAAAGTCCCGGAATCCCAATTCAAGTAGGGATCAATCTTAATTGCTGTTACATCCACACCATATGATCTTAAAATTCTACCAATAGAAGCTGATGTAATCCCTTTTCCAATTGAACTTACCACACCACCAGTAACCACTATATATTTAGACAGACTAACCATCTCCTTTAAAAATTCCATTATTAATGTTAGATTGAATATTATATTTACTTATAGAATATTTTATTATAGAAGTGCAACCCTATTTTAAACTTCTCTCCATAACCGGGGAAACTTCTCTAATAGAACTTCCCAAACAGAAACATCGATCTATTGTTGAATCTCATTAAAAAAGTTACCTAATTAAAAGAAATTGGAAATTCAACTAATAGAAAGGGTCAAGGTGAGTAAAGCTTCAGTACTTTATTATGTGCTGTGTATTCCATATCATCCTCAAGGCAGGGCAACTCTTTCAAGCCATACTTTCTCTCAAGAGCTTTCAGAATAAGGTAATCTGCTAATTGGGGGTTTTTTGGCAATATTGGGCCGTGGAGGTAGGTTCCAATACAATTTTGGTACACCATCCCTTCCTGTTTATCTTTACCATTATTACCATATCCCACTAAAACCTTGCCCAGTGGTTGATGGTCATGATATGTGCGCCCTCCATGGTTTTCGAATCCCACAAGAGTCTCAGGATTCAATCCTAAGCTGTTTTCGATGATAATGTTACCAATCAGTCGTCCTTCTTCACTACGCGTATAATAGTCAAATATTCCAAGGCCAGGTACGTCGTTACCTTCGGCGTCAATATATTTTTCTCCTAAGAGCTGATAACCTCCGCATATGGCAAGAATTGGAGCCCCATCTTCAATCAGTTCTCCCATCTGATTGCTATATTTTAGAAGATGGGAGTAAACAATGTTTTGACCACGATCTGATCCTCCACCAATGAAAAAAAGGTCACCATCTACCAATGGGTCTTCCTGTGTCATGCTGAAGCCAACCACATGGGCTTGAATGCCCCTCCACTGGCATCTCTGACGAAGACAGGTTACATTACCAAGATCTCCATAAAGATTTAAAAGATCGGGATACATGTGATAAATTTTAAGTTCCATAGTTTTCCCAGCTGTATTCTTCTGTTCATCCATGATTGTTGAAATTTGTTGTTATCTGCAAATGTATTCAAATTTTTAATATGTTTACGGGGTTTTCAAATTCTTTAGGTATTCTCGAAAATGTGACATTTTTTTACTGGAACCCTCTAAGCGTGCCAGTACAAGTTCTCGTGCCTGAAAGACTGCCGTATATGTTGGTAAAATATAGGCGATTTCCACTTCTTCTTCCAATACTTTTCCTATGGCCTGGTCCATATCATCATCTAATTCTACCAGTTCAACAGACACCCCAGCATATTTAAGTCTCAAAGCAATATCTTCGGCTCTTCGACCAGAACAAAAGATTTTATTAACATTTTTGATGTTGACTGTCTTTTCTACTTCCGCATCCCATATCCAGGACACGTCCCTACCATCAGCAGGATTATCATTAAGTACGAAAAGCATTGATTTGCGACGTTCATCAAGGGAAATGCTGCTCACAGTCTCAGTAAGTCCGATAGGATTCTTAACCAGAGCTATTTTAACCACTTTATCTGGGAATTGGAAATTTTCCATCCGACCCAGATGATATTCAAATTCCCCAATCCAACGAGCAACCTTATTCAGGGGCAAACCTATTTCCTGGGCTGCAGATAAGGCTGCACAGCAGTTATAAGCATTGTAAATCCCATCATATGCAAAATAAATGTCCTGAGGTTCATGGTCTTTCTTTTTAAACTTGAAATGATAAGTGTGGTTACGATAATCTAATTCAGTTATACTGTAATCATAATCTGGGTTTTCAAAACCGCAATCCGGGCATTTATAGCCGCCTAGCTGTCCATAATTGTAATAACTATATTCGAGGTAACTGCTACATGCAGGGCAGAATCTGGATTCAACTATGGCCTGTTCGTCGGTGCTGTACTGGTTATGTGCAACACCATAGTAAATATTCTTTTTATTCAACTTCCTAAAGTTAGAAACCAGGGGGTCGTCAGCGTTAAGGATTAGTGCTGTTTTTAAGGGTTCAAGAGCTTCTAAAATATCCTGAAATGCTTTTTCAATTTCACCATAGCGGTCCAACTGGTCTCGGAAGAAATTGGTAACCAGAACATAATCAGGTTTAAGATCTTGAGTCACCCTCTTAAATGAGCCTTCATCAACCTCAAAAATTCCCCAATCATATTCCTTTTTCCGGTCATGTAAAAAGGCACTTACCAGTCCCTGTGGCATATTTGCACCCCTTAAATTGGAAAGAACTGAGGGAAACTCCTTTCTAAATATAAAATTCAGCAAGTTGTTGGTTGTTGTTTTTCCATTGGTCCCTGTGATTATGATCTTCTTAGAGCAGCGTTCATTAACCAGTTTTAAAATATCAGGATAGATGGTCATAGCCACCTTACCAGGCATGGCACTGGCACTGCTTTTAAGGATTTTCTGGAGTATAAAAGATGCAATTTTCCCTGCAGCAACTGCAAGATAATATCTGAATCTAGAGTATTCTATATGGAATCCCACCTTTATGTGTTAAAACTAAATTGATTGGGCATTAAATGCTTTTATTGTATTTTTCTACCTGAATAATGTATGAAATATTTTAAAAACTGGTAACCTTCCATTAATTTTTTTGAACTATTATTAAAACTATTTTCAACAGCTTTTTCATTATAACTCTCAGTATTATCGGATTCACAGCCGGGTGAATACACTGCATATGGAATGGGGTCTGAAGTGTGTGTTCTAATATCGATAGGGGTAGGGTGATCAGGTAATATGGCAATGGTATAATCACCCATGGAAGGTAGTTCTTCCAAGAGTTTTCCAAGTATACGGCGGTCGATACGTTCAATGGCCATTATCTTTTCCTGAATGTCACCGGCATGACCTGCCTCATCCGGAGCTTCCACATGGATGAATACCAGATCATGATTTTCAAGGGCTTCCAGGGCGAAGTTCACCTTACCACAGTAATCAGTATCATAATAACCAGTTGCACCAGGAACACGAACATTGGTAAGACCAAGGTAGGTTCCAATTCCTTTAATAAGGTCTACACCAGTAATGGTTGCACCTTTAAGGCCATAATTATCTGCAAATTTAGTCATCTGGGGTTTGATCCCCTGCCCCCATAACCATATCATATTAGCTGGCTTTTTGCCTTCATGGAGCCTTTTTTTATTTACAGGATGTTTCAATAGGACATCCGATGATTTATGCATTAATTCATTGAGCTTCGTTGATATAGGATCATTTCCTGGTTTTAAGAGATGTTCAGAGATTGGTTCTCCAACCACATCATGGGGGGGTGTTGATTTAAGAGCAGCAGAAGCCGTATCATTATAAACAAATAAATGCCGATAACTGGTTCCCAGATAAAATTTTCCATAACGATAGAAGGACTGATTTAAGGCTTCTATAAGTTGTGACGCCTCTGCCGTACTAATATGTCCAGCATTAAAGTCAGCAAGAATGCCTTCTTCTTCGGTTATGAAGTTGCAACGAAATCCCACATCATTATCTGTAAGTTCAGCCCCAATACTGGCAGCTTCTAATGGACCACGGCCAGTGTAATACTTCTTAGGATCGTAACCCATTATGGACAGGTTTGCCACATCTGAACCAGGTTCCATTCCCTCTGGGACTGTTTTCAACATTCCGCATGAACCATTTTTTGCTATAAAGTCCATATTAGGAGTATGTGCTCTTTGAAGTGGTGTTTCACCATCCAGTTCTTTGAGGGGTAAGTCAGTCATCCCGTCTCCAATAACCACAACATATTTCATTAAATATCTCCTGAAACTACAAAATTATTAAAAAAGTTTTATTGAAAAATTTACAATTTACACAAATTTTATGTGTTATTTTCGAATTTTCCAGATGCTTACAATATCACTTAAAATGGCAGAAGCAGTTTCCACTGAGCCTGCACCTTTCCCAACCACAGTTACATCATCTGCCAGGTCAGTTTTAAGGGTGGCAACGTTAAGTGTGCCTTCTACTGCAAAGGGAGAACCCAGTCGAACCAGGCGTGGTGATACTTCCAGAGCATCAGGTGAAGCTTCTCCAATGAGTTTAATAAGTAAACCTTCTTTTTTAGCAAGTGCTATTGATTCGGAGGTTATTTTGGAGATGCCTTCCACTTCCACATCTTTTAGAGTTACTGGCAGGTTAAGTACAGAGTTTGCCAGTATCACGATTTTACAGGCTGCATCAATACCTTCCACATCCTGGTAAGGGTTTGTTTCTGCAATTCCCATTTCTTGGGCCTCTTTCAGGGTTTGTTCATAAGATGAACCCTCATTAGCCATCCTTGAAAGAATATAATTGGTGGTTCCGTTCAGAATTCCATATATTGATTCTATCTCACATCCAGCCAGGGTTTCATGGGCGAAGTTGATAATTGGCATGGCTCCCCCAACAGATGCTTCGAATTTAAATTCTACTCCATTCATTCTGGCACAATCTGCCAGATCCTGGAATGATAAGGCAAGGGGACCTTTGTTGGATGTTACCACATCTTTACCATCTTCCATGGATTTCATGATATGGCTCCGGGCAGGTTCACCATCATCTATATCTGTGGGGGTGACCTCTACCAGGCAATCGTATTCCACCTCATCTAAGACTTGGAGACTGTCAATATCAGGGTGACCGTAATCAGGATAAAGTGCGACTTTGCCAGTGTCGTTCTTTGTCTGGATTAGTAATTCTTCATCCAGACCAGTTTCACAAATAGCGGCTCCTGAACGATCACATACTGCAACAATCTGGGGATTGAGTTCATATTTATTTTTCAAATAGTCTTTTTTCATGGATATGACACGAGCCACGCCTTGTCCCACCGCTCCGAAGCCTAAAATAATAATTTTCATTAGATTCACCATTTATATTTAACTTAACCATTCAGACTTCATTAATAACCAGAAAGCCTTTTTCAGCCCCGAGTTTTTTGATATTTTTCAGTACTTCTTTCCTGAGTCCGAAATCTGCTTCTATAACCATCTTAGTTGCCGAGTTTTTGGGTTCATCTGACATTTTGAGATCAAGATCAGCCACTTTAACACTTTTCAGTTGATTTAATTTGGATACTGTGTCCTGGAGATCTTCTTCTACAATGTCACCCACCAGTACTGTGGTGATTTGTTCCTTACGGAGCACACCATCAACTTCCAATATTTGAATGTCTTTAGATTCCAGAGCGCCCATAACCTTATCCAGGGTTTCTTTATCTCCTTCTATAGTTATCTGGACGGGCACAGTACCTCTTTCAGTTTTAACATCTCTCTGATGTATCACGGCAACAATATTGGCACCTAACCTGCCCATGGGCTCAAGAACTTCTAATAGTTGTCCTGGTACGTCTGGAACATCCAGTACTAAGTTGAATCTCATTTCACCCACTTTCCTTTCTCAACTATTAGATTTCCATCCTCATCAACGTTGGTGTTTCTCATTATCTTTGTAGAGTCCTTCTCCTCAGCACAGTCTTCTCGTGATAAATTAACGTTGTCAACCATGTAATGGGTTTCTTCCAGGTCAGGTATATTCTTTAAGGCTTCAGAAAAGCTTTTAAGTATGTCTTCTGCCTCTTTTTCAATTTTCAACTTTTTTCACTCCTGCACTTGTCTATGGATATAATGATTTTTTAGCATTTCCTTTTTTTT
>JAHKLP010000127.1 GCA_020855015.1 Methanobacterium sp. | reverse complement strand
TTCTTCAAGCTTTTCCAGTGCTGGTAGTTCTCCATCCCCTATAATTCTTAAAAGCACACTTTTGTCGGATGTAATTTCAGTGGAGATCACTTCATAATCACTTCCATTCAACCAAACATTAGATGCATCGTTTACTGTGTTAGTTATACTATGGTCAATGAAAATATTGTAACCAGTGTAAGCTAAGGGGACTGAAATAAGAATCAAAATTACTAAAGCAAGGGTAATACCTTTTCTCTTAGCACTTAATGACTGCTGCATAATTGATACTTTTGAAAAGCCCATAATTCCAAAAAGGACAGCTCCAGTAATTATTATAGCAAAATAGTTGGTCATAAACAGTAGCATGCTACCCATAGCCAAGGAATAATTAGAGCTAGCCAGTAGGATTCCCACATTTGCCAGTGGAGGAACAAGGGATATGGCGATAGCTACTCCTGGTAGTGTATCAGAAACATCATGACGGGACATGGCAAAAGCACCGGCAAAACCAGTGATCAGGGCCGCCAGAAGGTCCAAAAGGCGTGGTGAAGTCCGAACCATGACCTGTTCAATGTTTTCAGGTTGGTAAAAATGAATCAGGGGTAAAGTCAAAAAGAATCCTACTGCAATAGCAGTTATGATCCCTCCAATGCTTATCAGTAATGAATGTTTCATAGAGAGCTTATCACCAGCGCTTATGCTGAAAGCCAATCCTACAATTGGTAACATCAGTGGTGCGATGATCATAGCTCCAATGACAACTGCCACAGAATCTCCCAGAAGTCCATAGGTGGCAATACCTGAAGCAAGAATAAGCAGGCAGAAAAATTTCAAGACCTTTTTGTTTCGATCAGGACCTTCAAATAAAACAAGATCCCGCATTCGTTTTACTTCTGCTTTGTCAACCGGATCACCATGCAGAAGAGTGCCAATAGATTCCCTCATTTAAATTCCCCTATCCCACAGTAAGATTACTAATTCTGATTATATTTCGCATATTTTAATATTTCCTGTTTTTATATTATGATAATGAAGGTCATTTAACCTCTAAAATCCAAGCTTGAATTTACAGGCATAAACCTTTACTCTGCCTTTAATTCCATTGCCTGAAATTTCAATGCTCCTGACAGCCGAATCATCTATGGTAATAGTTCCATTTTTATCTTCACGGTCATATCAAAGAAGGGAACTCCTTTAGTTTATATATTCATATTCTCATTGAGAATATTATTAAGTAAATTTTTAAATTATTGTTTATTTGCTAGTTCTCTATAGATTTTGTCAAATCCAAATAATCTGTTTTGGGATAGTTCAATCACCATAATTCATGTTAATCAATTATAGGTAAGTTTTTTCTAATTTCTTGGATTATTTTATCTTGAATTTCTTCTTGAATTTCTCTTTTAATAGGTTGAGGTATGAAACCAAAATCAGGGTCAGTGAATTGGGTTCCATAATATTCCACAGATTCTTTATATCTGGGAATAAAATGCCAGTGAACTTCAGGATCAGGATTTTCATTTCTAAAAACTGAGTTTTTAAAGCAACTCCAATTAAATAAGGTTGGATGAAATGATTTTTCAACCGATTTTTCAAGGTTTTGCACTACACTTCCAAAATCAATCCATTCTTGGTCATTCAACTCGGACAAGTCTCTGCAGTGTCTTTTGATTGCTACTACACAAGTTCCAAGATAACGTTGGCTTGGTGCTAGATATATCTCCCAAAAATCTGTTTCCCAGAAGAGTTTTCCATATCCCCCTATTAAATGACAGTATTCACAAGTTTTACTCATAATTATTCATTCCGGAATGAATTATTATCTTTATTATTATTTAGTTTAAATTAGTCTGATATTGGCATTAGTGACGTTTTTTAGTTAGTAATTCTAATAGAACAACTGCATTGTTATGTTTCTGATCTTTGGCCGCATAAATAAGAGTTAATTTCCCTTTTTCTTGTTCTGTTTGTTTTATGAGTGATAATAGATCTTTTTTTTCTTTCAGTTCATTTGTGTATTTGGCTCTGAATTCATCCCATTTTTGGGTATAATGTCCAAATGATTTTCGAAGTTCATTTGATGGTGCTATCTCCTTAAGCCATAGATCTATTTTCAATTTCTCTTACTCATTCCACGTGGCCATAGACGATCAACTAATATTCTGTAGCCGTCATTTTGTTCTGATTCATCTTATGCTCTTTTAATACGTATCATTTAAACCTACACTTATTACTACTATTTTCGCACAGAAATCTAATAATTATGGCGAATTTTGATTAAATTTTTGATCTTTATATTTATTATACATTATGAGAACATTATCCGGATTATATCATCTAAAATCATAGAATACACTAAAAATGACCTAAAGTTATATCAAGAAAAAAATATTATAAATGAAATAAGGGAGAAACATTGAGGGCATGAATCAAAATGAAGAGGCTTTAAAATATATTGATAAGGCTTTGGAGTTGGATCCAATTTTTAAAAAAGCTATTGAAGCTAAAGAAGAGCTTTTGAAGTTGATAGGGGACTAATATGGTTAAAAAAACATTTTGTCCGCGCTGTGGTTCTAAGAAAATTAAATATGAGCAAATCTATGAGGGTAGTGGCACCTGGAAATGCCATCACTGTGGATATGAGGGTTCAGTAGTTTTAGAAGATGGTAATATTGAAAAAAAGATTATAGAAGCCAAGAAAATGGAAAAATTAAGTAAAAAACTGTCATGGAGAAGATGATTTAAATAATAAATTTGAAAATTGTAGTGAAGTGCCAAGATTATGTATGGAAATCCACTATTTTTCTTTTTTTATTTGTATTGGCATTATGGCTTGTTTAATCGGTTCTTGAATATATGACTTTACTTAAATCTGCTTTCCTATTCCAGAATAAGATTACTACAAATAAAATAGCAGCTATGATGAATATGATGGGATCAACTACAGTCTCTTGGGGGCTGACAAATAAAGAGGGCAAGCTGGAAAATGTTACGTCTCCAGAGTTAAAAAAGATGGCCATCAAAAGATTGTTGGCTATATGAGAACCAGCAGCTAATTCTATACCATTATCGGCTAAAGTTACTATTCCATAAAGTAAACCCATTATGGAAGTGGATGCAATAACCAGCAAAGTCTGATTTAGATTGCTTAAACTGGATACGTGCATAACTCCAAATAGAATAGATGTAATAATCAAGGGTATTAGTGCCCTCTTAAAGACAAGGCCAAAACCCTGCATTAAATATCCTCTAAAGAAAATTTCTTCAAAGAAAGCCTGAATTGGGAAACATAAGAGGCTTATAATAACCAGTATTAAAAATGGGTAAAAATTAAAGGAAAACTTAAAACCAGAGGGATTTAAGAGCATATAAATAATAGTGAGTAATGAGATTAATGAAGCCCATAAAATACCTCCTTTAAATATTTGAGACCATCTTACACGCTTTCCAGTGTTTATAAGTGATATTAACTTTTTGTGATGCAGAAATCTGGCGAGTAAGTATAATAAAATTAAGGACAATGCAAAACCAACGCCCAAACCCACAATCATGTTTATAGGATTATTGTTAAAGGTGTTTAATATTTCAACAGTGAATGCAGTACCGAACATCATCGCTAAAAACACTGCAGTAAAGGTAATGATGTAGATCCACCAGCTATTTTTCCCACTTTGTGCATTATCCAAAAAAGGTAATTGTGACATAAAAACTATCTCCTTTCATAATAGATAACTCATTTTCTAGTGTAGTCCTATTTATATTTTGATAAATTAGGGACAAAAGTTATTAGGGGTTGATTTAATTTTTTTTAATAAAATATTAGCAACATCATGATCCTATACGTGCAGCATAATTATAAACCTGACCCTGAAGACCTAAAAAAGCTTTATAACATAAAGGAACACGTGAACATCACCGAAAGATTGCCAATAACCATGGACGAGTTCAGAGAACTAACAATACAATACAAATAAGTTGTCTGATATAATCTGAGATGAATAAATAGTTAAAAGAGTTTAATGGTGGGGTAGAGCAGAATATCAAGATTATTAGTATATCCAGATTCATTTGAGCGAAAAATTCAATAATATTCTTTGGTGAATATAATATTAAGTCTGTTAAAAATAAAGGGGGTACCTTTGTATGGATGTGGTAGGGTATTCTAAGTGTGATGGTGTTGCTCTAGCAGCTTTAGTCAGAAAAGGTGAGGTTTCATCGAAAGAACTTGCACAGCTCTTTGTGGAAGCAGTTGAAAAGGTAAATCCAAAAATCAATGCAGTTATAGAGGTCTATTTTGACCGTATCGAAGCACTGGATGATCAAGTAATCTCTGATGGTCCTTTTGAAGGGGTGCCTTTCTTGATGAAGGACATTGGGGCTGGTGAAAGAGGAAGGCATCAGGAAAGTGGATCTAGGCTCATAAGGGGACATGTTGCAGAGCAGGACTCGTTTTTAACCACGTTTTTCAAAAAAGCGGGTTTGACTCTATTGGGCCGTACAACAACACCCGAATTCGCATTGGGAATCTCAACAGAATCGGAATTGCTTGGTGTGACTCCCAATCCATGGGATCTTGATGTTATAAGTGGTGGTTCCAGTGGGGGGGCTGCAGCGAGTGTCGCAGCTGGTATTGTACCAATAGCACATGGTAGTGATAACGGGGGGTCAATCCGCATACCCGCAAGTGCTTGCGGCCTAGTGGGTTTGAAACCCTCCCGTGGACGCGTGACACTGGGTCCGGATATTGGAGAACTGTGGCCTGGGATGTTACAAGAGTTTGTTCTGAGTCGGACTGTTCGAGACACAGCTTTTATGTTAGATGCTGTTTCAAAACCTGTATTGGGTGATCCCTTTATCATCAAACAGTCAGTTCGACCTTATGCTCATGAATTGGATGCTCCAACAGAGAAACTGAAAATAGCTTGGACCATCGATCCTTGGCAAGTGGAAGGCTCAGTGGATCCAGAAGTAGTCCGCAGTGTGGAGCAAGTAGTTTCTGAATGTGAAAGAGCAGGTCATGAAATGGTCCAGGACACCCCTGTTTTTGACTATGAAGAGTATCTTCACGCGGTATGCGTAGCATGGGCATTTGGGATGTATATGGGGATTGAAATGTTCGCAGCAGCGATGGGGCGAAAAATAAGCGAAGAAACTATTGAACCAGTGATGTTGTCGTTTTATGAATACTCCAAGGGACTAACCGCTGCTGACATGTTCATGGCTGAATTCGTCTTGAACCAATTCCGACGAAACTTTGGGAAATTCTTTGAACAATACGACATGTTACTCACGCCCACCTTGAACCAATTACCAGGGCCACACGGTAAGTACTCGAAAATGCGGACAGATCTTGACTATTTGGATTATATGCGTCTTTGTGAGGAAACAAAAGTGCATACAACGGCTGCTAATGTGACAGGACAACCAGCAATGACATTGCCTCTTGGGCAGAGTAGATCAGGTTTACCCATAGGGATCCAGTTCATGTCCAGGTTTGGGGAGGAAGGCACACTAATACGCCTGGCAAGTTCCCTTGAGAAAGAAATGCCCTGGAATGATAGAATTCCACCAGTACATGCAAGCCGATAGTCTTGGAGATGAAAAAGGAGTTAAAGGAACTTAAGGGCGAGGTTTAGGTTTACAATTAACATAATTTTATAGTTAAAGGGGTATTTGTTGGATTGAATGAGACGGTGAATGACTTTTCTACTTGTTTTTGAATGTAGAAAAAGAGAACCTATAAAGTTCCTTTTCTCTTTTTCTGTATCAGTGTTGGAACATACATCACTGCAAAACCTATAATAATGGATAATATGATGTCTAAAGTGTTTAATAATCCTGATCCAATAAAGTTGTAGTAAATATATAATGAAACTGGGACATATATTGCACTTGCAGTTACAACACCGGGAGAATATTCGCCTGTGCGCAGAGTATAGTATGCATGAACTAAGAAGTTTGAAAATATCCATGCGGCGGCAGATAATCCAATAACTAGCGTCAACTCACTGGGATAAAAGATGGCAAGAGATGTTGCTATGATAACGTAAGCCATGAAGATAACATTTCCCAGAACGAACTGGCCAAAGGTTTCAGGCGCACCAATATATTTAACAGCCCAAGGCACGAAACGTGGTGTTTCTTCTAAGATATGTACAAAATATGCTGCAGGAACTAACCATAAAATATATAAATCCATTATAATGCCTCCTCTTTTTATAATCATTGCCTAATCTGCACTTTAATATCAATATAGTTTGGGTCTATTATTATCTTATTCTTCAACTCAAAACTCATAGTCTAACTTACATTTTAACTAAATGAAATATTACTAAAACTTAAACTTCCTCTAACAATTTATCTTCCTGTGATGAATTTAAACAAAAAAAAATCCGGAAGTTTATTCTTAGACTAATTATTCTTCTTTGATAGACTTAAAAACACGCCTTAATACCCAAAATATTTGTATAATCATAATTGACAAATAATGTTAATTATAAAAACCGGCTCCGGCGGCTTTATGTTATAAATAAGCACTTTAATTTTACTTTTCATGAATTAAGCATTTTCATGTCGAAAAATGGAGGTG
>JAHKLP010000101.1 GCA_020855015.1 Methanobacterium sp. | reverse complement strand
GGTTACATCCAGAAGGCCTACCAAGGATTGATGAAATATATCATGGATCTAAGAGTGCATTTGAAGAATAAATACCCTGAATATTCTTTATCTGGGATTTATTATGGTTACATGGACATGACCTATTTCTCTTTCTCTCCAGAGTCATTAAAGAATAGGAAACTTAAAATAGCCATTGTTTTTGTTCATGAAACCTTCAAATTCGAAGTATGGTTAGCAGGATCTAATAAAAAGGTTCAAAAAAGATACTGGGAACTCATAAAAGAAGGCAACTGGAAGGAATACCACATCCCATCAACCACTAAGGGTGTTGATTCTATTCTTGAACATGTTTTGGTTGACGCGCCAGATTTTTCAGATTTGGATGGTTTAACCCAGCAGATAGAGATGGGAACATTGAAATTTATTGAAGATGTAGTGAACTTCTTATGATTTCAGGAAAGAGCAAAATTAGGAATCAACTGCTATGTGTATTGTTCTTTAAAGGTTATCCTAAATTTAGTTCCGTTCTCTGTATCTAATTCAATTTTGCCATTGATTTGGGTGGTTAGATTATTCACTAACTGCAGCCCCAGTGTTGATGTGTTTCTAAAGTCAATGTCATCTGGAAGTCCAACACCGGTATCCTCAACTACCAGTACAAATTCATCACCGTCTTTATGGAAGTCTATGTTGATTTCACCATTTGAATCACCGACAAATCCGTGTTTCATGGAATTAGTAATCAATTCGTTGACAATGAGGCCCAGGGGCACGGTGGTGTTTATATCCACCATTAAATTTTCCACATGCAGATTCAGTTGAACCTTGCGGGGGTCGGTTATATAACTATGGAAGAGATCCTTAGAAAGAGTTTCAATGTAATCCCCAAAGTCTATCCGTTTAAGGTCCGAAGATCGATACAAACGTTCATGTATGAGGGCCATTGAACGAGCACGGTTCTGACTTTCCCTGAAGATACTCAAAGCTTCCTTATCTTTTATGTATTGTGATTGAAGGTTCAGGAGACTGGATATAACCATGAGATTATTCTTAACCCTGTGGTGTATCTCTTTTATCAGAACTTCCTTTTCATCCAAGGATTTTTTCAGTTTTTCTTCAACCTTTTTTCGTTCTGTAATATCCTGAATTGTTCCGTAAACATAGGCACTTTCATCTTCTGTTGCTGGTATAAATCTTATCTGAATTACCACATGCCTGATTTCACCATTATTGCCGACGATCCGGTGGTTAATTTCCTTACTAAAAACTGATCTTTCCTCCTTAAAGGATGATTCTATGAGTTCAGCAAGTGGTTGAACATCATCGGGATGCACATATCTCTGGATATATGTATCCAATTTTATCTTGTAACCACCTTCCTTTTCAGCAGTGGTGCCCAGCAAAGAATAGAACCGATCATTGAATGTAAGAATTCTATTGGAAAGATCTAATTCCCAGTTGGCTAGTTTTGCCAGATCCATGGCGTTTTCCAGACGGATCTGACTTAATTTAAGAGCTTCTTCAGCTTTTTGCCTTTCAGTTATGTCAATACAGAATACATTAATGCCTATTATCTTATCATCTGACTGGATCGGATTGTATATGTTTTCCCAGTAGTTACGGCTAAGACTTTCCTCCCCATACTCTTCAATAACTATGAAATTTTCACCGGAAAGCACACGGTCAAAGTTCTCTTTGGCTTTTTCACGGTCTTCAGGATATGAGATGTAGTCCAGCATGCTTTTACCAATCTCAATATCAACTCCCCAGATATTCTTCATGGTTTGACTGTGAGTCTGGTTGAAGAAGATGTATTGATAATTTTGGTCGAGTGAGAAAGCGATTATATTTTCAGGACCTTCAAAGATGGAATTAAGAATAGCAAAGGAATACTTCATTTCTTCCATGTTTTTTTTCATGTCTTTAACCATCTAATCACTCAAGTAGACTGAGTAAACTATATTTTTGGGGTTATGTGATTTGACTCGTTAAATATGTCAATCAGCATCAATTATATTTCTGTTTTGTCTTATGAATATTTTTTCCATATAAAAGCATAAACTATTGTTTCAATTTTTCATGATACTTTACCGAGTTCTGTTAGTATTACTTTAATTTTCCTCCGATTTCATCTATGAATTCTTTTATCCACATCTTTTCAGCCTTTAAAACAGGAATAGACCTACTACTAATGGATATAAAATTATAAGGTATATTATTTTCTTCCTGTACTTTGATGGAGTGTTCTAAGTATTGAATACGTTCTTCAATTGATTTTAGATACAGTTCAAGGCTTTTAATTATTTCATTGTGTTGAAGGATGTGAATGTTTGCCAGTCCCAGATCGAATGGATGAATTATTTTTTCCTTCTTTGATAGTATTGACTTGATTTTTTGTTTAAGCACCAGTTTACCATTATCAGTTATGTAATAAACTTTTCTGGAAGGATCGTCATTATTCCTGCTTTTTATTTTCACTAATTTATTTTCTTCCAGTTTTTTTAGGATGTGGGGTATTGATGGAAACTCTATATCTGTCCATTCATCCATCCCTCTTTTGACCATTATTTCTTCGATTCTAGGGGCGTAGTGATGATGTTCATATAGTATTCCCAGCACCGCGGCTTCCTGATTGGAAATTTTAATCATAGGATATAATATGATACTTCATGTTACTTATATGGAACAGAACAGCCGAATGAACCATTTTTGATGCTTTTCAGATTGATTAATAGGAAAAAACTATTCTTATTTTTATAAATATCTTCCGGCTAATTTCAAATAATTATAAATCCTTTGATTAATAATCCATAATTAAAAAATCAAGTTATTATTAAAGGGTTTATATTGATGGCAATGGATTAAGATGTGATACATATGGAGGGCTTACTTTGGTGGTTGATAGCTGGAACTAGGGGTGGGATTAATCGAGCCCGGCTGATCAATGAACTCAATAATCGCCCATATAATGCAAATCAACTTGCTAAAACTCTTGATTTAGATTATAAAACGGTCAAACACCATCTAAATGTTTTAACCAAGAATAACATGGTAATTACTTGTGGCGAAGGGCAATACGGAACTGTTTACATGCTTTCAAATACCATGGAAGAAAATTTTGATTCATTTAAACAGATCTGGAAGGAATCTGAAAAGAAATGAAAAAGGATTTGGAGAGGATAAAATGTTAAGATACATAGGTATGGTAGTGGCTTTGGCCAATATATCAATTATAGTAATTTTACTTACAATCTACTGGAAGAATTATAGGAAGTGGAAGTCAGAATATACCCTTGGTCTTTTAATATTTGGCACTTTCTTACTGATCCAGAATATATTATCCATGGGCTTTCTAGCACCACCCCCACCACCAGATCCGTCTGGATTAGGCCATGGAAATGATTATCCACTTTTCATGATTAACATTAGTCAGTTAATAGCCCTAGCAGCACTTTTGAAAATAAGTTGGAAGTAAATAAATCCTGTAGAAATCATTCCAGTAATATTTTTTTGGCCATATCTATAAATTAGTTATTTATTTTTATTTTAACTTTATAGTTTTTCTTCGCTGTTTTTTTCTCATATTGCATTATTATATTAGCTTTATTATAATTAGGCTGATTATTGTAGGCGCCCTTGAAGTGGGGTTAGTTTATTTTACGGTTTACGTTTATTATCCCGAATTTAACAGGAATTGAAATTGGGTAAAATCTGGGTGTAGACTGTACGGAACCGGTAAAACTTCGGTTAAATATGGGAAAAACTACTTTTATGTATTGATTTAAGAAAATAGACATCGAATAGCATAGATTATGCTGGAGGATTTCATATAAAAGGAATTATAATAAAAGGAGTTTTCATCGATAAAAGAGTCATCTATTCACTCGTATTTATTATGGTGGCTATTCTGTCTGCTGTTAATATAGTGGGCGCCTATCAGGATTATGGCCAAGAAACAAATGTTAACAACCTTTCAAATGAGGTTAAAGTGGTTAGAATTCTGATATTCAGTGGGGAGGGGACCATGGAAGAAAGTGTTGAGGGAGTAAAAACATGCATAGATGAAAGTAACATTTTAAATCTCACCAATGGTTATTACTTCGAGTATGACACCACGGATAAAATTAACTCAAACACATTATCTGGTTACGATATCCTGATAATGCCTGGCGGAAATTCTCTAACTTACGTTAAAAGCAGAAATATCAATGTTGATGCTATTAAGCAATTTATAAGCAATGGTAATGGGTATCTGGGTATATGTGCAGGGGCTTATGCAGCATCTAACAGTTTTGGTGAGAGTTATCCTGGATGGGGATTATCATCCATTAATGCAAGAACTGTGAATTATAATGGTTTATTGTCCATTTCAACCACACCATCTGGAAGTGCTTTATCCAATGAAACAACACTGAACATATACCATCAAAATGGGCCTGCCATGTACACCACAGGTTCAGACGTTTATTCCTTTGCTTATTATGCCGATAACAAAACGGATTATAAGGATTATCTTGCAATAGTAGGGGAAAACTATGGTTCAGGGAGGGTGCTATTAACTGGTTCACATCCTGAAATGTATCCTCAAAACTCACAACTTTTGGCCAGGATGATTTTATGGTCAACACAAAAAACATGATAACCATTTCATTTGGTTATAAAGGGCTCTAAGATTTAATAACTTAAAAAAACGCTTCTATCGCTAAAAAAACTTAGAGCCCTTACATCTTAACCAAAGAAGTTGATTAAACCCATTCATCATTAAAATAATATAAAAAGAAGGTAGGAATTCTAATGATTGAAACTTTAAATTCAAAGAATAATATTGCCCTTTCTGGCAGAGGATTAATTAAATTCCTTAAACAGAGATATTATTTAGTAATATTGGTAGCCATTTTCATATTCTCTTTTGCCCTTGACATGTTTGTTTTAACACGCTATTCTCTTTCATACGGAATAGACGGTGCTTTCTATGATATCCAGGTTCGTAATATATTACAATATGGATTCCCATTGAGTAATGACCCACCATTGGCATACTACCTACTCACTCCTTTTGTAATCCTATCTGGAAAATCATTTTTAGGAGTGAAAATAGGAATGGCCTTCATAGGCTCATTTTTGACCATTCCCGCATTTTTACTCACAGAATTTTACACCAAAACAAAAAATGGAGGAAACATAGGATCCAAAATACCCGCACTTTTAAGCGCATTTATGGTCACTGTTAATGTCAATTACTTTGCCATGATTGGTAATTACATGCAAAACCTGGTAGGGGTGCTTTTCCTATCGGTATTCATCTATTTTGCGATCTGCTGGTTTGAAGACATTAAGCAGTGGAAGAGATATGGTGTTTTAACCTTACTCCTGTTATGTGTAAATTTGTTAACTCACATCTACACAGGAGCACTGGCAATTGTATTGTTTTTTGCACTGTTATCCTTCAGTATAATGGTGAAGGTTATAAAAACACACAAATTGCCAATTTACGACACGAAGATTTTTGGATTGTCCGGATTCCTGGTTTTGGGTTGTCTGGTTGTCCTTTTTTTAGTATACCCTGTGATGTACACAAAATATGGTACTGTAATGTCGTTTTTCAATTCTTCAGCCGCAGTAACAGAATCGGGATCAATGAGTAACCCTCTATCTGGAATCATTTTTTGCAGTCTACCATATATCTTAGGGATTACAGCATCAGTTATCATACTATGCCGTGGATTAAAAGAAAAAATCGTAGACAAGGATTCCCTGATAATCCCAAAAAATAATCTGCTAGCATGGATATATATTTCTCTAACCATAATTCTCCTAATTTTAACCTCCATAACATCCTCACAGTACCAATCAAGATTTCTTTTAATGGCTTTTTTACCCATTGCCCTTGTGGTTCCATTAGGGCTGAAATTCATGGAAACTGAATTCATGACAAAATATCCTTCCAAGAAAAAGGTAACCACTATTCTGGTTATATCAATAGCAATGATCTTTGCATTTTCCAGTT
>JAHKLP010000045.1 GCA_020855015.1 Methanobacterium sp. | reverse complement strand
TTATTGGTGCTCTGGCTGGGCATTATCAAACCTAATATTTTGTGAGTGTTCACCACTTCTGTGCATAGTTTGGCGGTGACTGATGAATCCAACCCACCGCTAAGGCCCACCACCAGCCCCTGAGCATTGGATTCTATTAATGAATTTTCAATGAAGCTAGATATCTCTCTTGACACCCTGGCAACGTCTAATTCCGGTAAAATTCCCTTTGTGTAATCCATGAGATCACCCTAATTTATCGTAATAAACAATACTTTTATCTGTAATTGGTGCTTTAAATCTTACTTCCAACAATATGCATTTTTTAACCTTTAATGACAAATAATCGTTGAGTTATCGATTTACCATTGGAGCATGATGTCTTTATTTATATGAATATGGGTCTTTATTTATTATGGATTTTGCACAATTTTTATATGCACACAGAATTTAATAAGATAAGCCAATGGAAACATTTTAATTCGGAAAGATTAAGGCTTATTTTAGGCTTACTAAATCTAGAAGACAATTAATGGAGGAATGAATATGGCGATTAAGGACCTATTCAAGTTTAAAAAAGGAAAAACAACATTCGTATTTATTGGAGGAAAAGGAGGAGTTGGTAAAACAACTGTTTCAGCAGCAACAGCCCTTTGGTTGGCTAATGAAGGTAAAAAAACCCTTGTGATCTCAACAGACCCTGCTCACTCCCTATCTGACTCTTTGGAGAAGAATCTTGGTCATGACCCCACACCCCTTGGTGAAAATTTGTGGGCAGCAGAAATCGACCCTGAAGTGGCAATGCAAGATTATCAGGCAAAGATGAAGGAACAACAGGCCTTAAACCCGGGTATGGACATGGGTATGATGGAGGACCAGATGGAAATGGCCACCATGGCTCCTGGTATCGACGAGGCTGCCGCTTTTGACAAGTTTCTCCAGTACATGACCACTGATGAATACGATGTTGTGGTCTTCGACACCGCACCAACCGGTCACACATTAAGGCTCCTCTCCTTCCCAGAAATGATGGATAGCTGGGTAGGGAAGATGATCAAAGTACGAAGACAGATCGGCAGCATGGCCAAAGCCTTCAAGAACATCATGCCCTTTATGGGGGATGAAGAAGAGGAGGACAAAGCCCTTGAGGATATGGAAGCCACCAAAAAGCAGATCCGAGTTGCCAGAGAGGTGATGGCCGATCCGGAACGGACATCCTTTAAAATGGTAGTTATCCCTGAAGAAATGTCCATATACGAATCAGAAAGGGCAATGGAGGCACTGGAAAAAAATAACATGCACACCGACGCAGTTATCGTGAACCAGATTCAACCTGAAGAAGCTGACTGTGATTTCTGCAGGGCCAGACGTCAGATCCAGCAAAAAAGGATGGAAAGTATTCGCCAAAAATTCGGAGGACAGGTTGTGGCAGAAATACCATTATTCCGTGAGGAGATTAAGGGAACAGGAAAGCTGAAAGAAGTTGGTAATATCCTCTACGGGGAGCCTGAAGTGGCTTCCTAAAACTAATTTTTTTTTAAAATAATTAATGTTAAACTGATTAAAATTATAATGCATTTTTTACTTTGACATAGGCTAAATCAGCTGAATCATCAAGACATTGCTGGATATATTTGTTATCCCCGGTTTTTATCCAGTTCTCCCATGCATTTTCACTAATCTGATAACAATTCCACACTGCAATATCCCTATCTCCATTATTACCTGTTATGTGGGGTTGTAAAAAAATTGCCTGTACTTCGAAGTTGGTGTGTTCATAACCAGGATGACCTCCCCCTGAATGAGGCGGGCAAACACTGTCTGATAGATAATGGGTAGCAACACCAAAACAGTAACTCGCCTGTTCATAATTCCCATTAATATAATAGTTGTGCCCTCTTTCAAGCCATACGTTGGCTTTCTCTTCACTGGCAGGAAAACTGTGGTACTGAAAGTCAAAAAATTTATAATCTGGATCATCTGCACCGTTTATCATCTGTGCAAGATCCAATCTTGCTTGTGCATCGTTCGGAAGAGAATAGTAAACTTTTTCTGCGATAGCATAATGATTAGGAGCAGCCCAGGCAGATACTGGTTGAACAATGAATAATACTATAGCAGATAGAGTTAATAGAAATATTAGTCCTTTTTTCATTTAACCTCAGAATATAATTAATCAATCTATGAAATATAATAAGAGTATAAGAAGTAATAGATGTGTACTAAGTACTCATATTTAAATCTATCCCACTACATCCTCGACTCCTTTATCCTTCCCACATTATTACCTTAAAAAAAAGATTATAATTAGCATATGTAAATAAATAATCATCCTTAACCATCTTTAACCGTGGTAAAATGCATAAAAAATCTTGTCCAATTGATTTAACCCAGGTCCCATCATGGAAGAGGCATCTGAGAGGATTTTTCCGCATAATAATCATGATTAACGCTATTTATCAAGTATTATTCGGTGAGCTTTTCTTTGGCATGTTGGCTCTATTAGCCCTTATAATCATTTTAATTCCCCGATTTTTTACTAAAAATAAGATATGTGTTGTTCCTGTTGACATAGAAATACTGTTTTTGATTGTTATCTTTTTCGAGCTAATTGTGGCTGATGCATACAGTTTCTATAGTTTGGTACCTTATTATGATAAATTCATGCACCTTCTTGTCTCCTTTATTGTGGGACTGGTGGGAATGATGATTATCTACACATTTTATGCCCTGGGCAAGCTGCAAGCCAGTACAGGCGTTATGTTCGCCTTAATCGTTTTAATAACCATGGGTTTAGGGGCGGGTCTTGAAATGGCGGAATACTTTTATGACCAAGCCCTTTACCCTTTAATTGGTCATTACCTCCCCACAGGACTCACACAGGGATCCCTGGTTGCATCACCACTTGCTGACACCATGGGGGATTTATTCATTGACACCCTTGGCGGAGTACTGGGTGCAGCCATAGGAATAGTTTTAATAAAAAGTGAAGAAAAAAAAGGGAAAAAAATGGAAATTATAGATGAATTAGAGTCTCTTGCTTCTGAAAAAAATAACAATGATTGATAATTTGTTTACATATGAATTTGAGGCGGTGATATGATAAATTACAGGAGGATATTAAGGGCTGCTGTTGCTTTTTTAGTATTTATAGTAATTGTAATCATTGGCAGCTTTCTGGCTGACATTTTAGGAGAAAAATCATCCACCGGACCCATTAGAATCATCATATGGTTGGCTGGTTCCCTGATTGCATTTAAAATTTTTGAGATAATGGATGATGAGAAAAAAGATTGAAAGATAAAAATGAGTTTAGATGTTTCACATTATCACACGGTTTAACTTACCTCACTCAATGTGATGAATGTCACAATAACTATGGCAAAGTTTTATCCTATTGTGACTAAAAAATACTGTAAGTCTAATGACACCTACCAAACAGGGGGCTTGTTTATTATAAAAGTACACAAGCCCTTCATAATACTCAAAGGCAGCAGATAATAACACAAATCTATTTTTTTAACTATAAATCAATTCAAATTCACAAATAAATCTAAAAAGATTAATATAGGTTGACTTACTAATTTTAATTGATTATATGTTGATAAAATCTATTAATGGCTGTGAATATTTCCAGGTGCCTGATAAAACTGTTCTCTGTGAGCTACTGCATCCCAAAAATGATAACATAGAGATGGGTTGTAGCATCGCCCATGCAATTCTAGACAAAGATGAGGCATCATTACCCCATAAATTGAAAACATCGGTGGAGATATATTACATACTGGAAGGGGAGGGTGTAATGCACATTGATAATCAGCTAAAAGAGGTTGGGGAGGGTGATGCGATCTACATTCCCCCAGGATCTGTGCAGTGGATAAAAAACACTGGCCAGTCATCTTTGAAGTTTTTATGCGTGGTAACACCACCCTGGAGAAAAGAAGATGAATATCTGTGTGATTGAAATCCTTTAAACTAGTAAATCACCATAACACACAAGTAACTGAACTCTTCAGATGCTACTTCTTTTACCGTTCCTGTAAAAAGTCGCTCATCAGGGTAGCTGAGTCTTTCACATACTGTAACTTTTCTTTCAGGATTAATTCCATTTCCAATTAAGAATTGAGCTAATTTTTCCACCCTGAAATCTGGTAAAACTATTGTAGCTTTGCCGTTATCTAATAAATCCAGTACAGCATCAGAGTTACCTTTTCCATGGAGTGTGATGAGATTAACATCATCCCATGATATTTGTAGCCTGGCAGCGGCGAGTTGCAGGGAACTGATACCTGGAACCACTTCAAGGTCCAGATCATCCCTTATGTTCATGATGGGCTTCAGGACTCCTGAGAACCCAGGGTCTCCGGTTGAGAGAATGGCCACGTTTTTACCGTCTTCAACCAGCGAAACTGATTTTTTCATCATTTCATCCATATTACGGGCTTTAAGCAGCAATGTTTCCCCACTAAAACCCGGGAATAGGTCCAGAGCTCGCTGGCTTCCCACTAGCACATCAACGGATTCTGAGGCCTTGATTGCTGCTTCAGTTAAATAATCACTTGATCCTGGTCCGGTTCCCACTAGGTAAAGTTTCGCCATATAAATGCTCCTGGAATTTTTGATAATATTGAATTAATTACTGTTTGATTTATCTTAATGTTTGATTTATTCTGATAAAATCTTTAATAACTTTGGATGTGAAAAGACTAGTAGTGATTATCATGCTCCAGATCGCAGTTACCGGAAAGCCCAATGTGGGCAAATCATCTTTTTTCAATGCAGCCACCTTATCCGAAGCAGAAGTGGCTGGTTACCCCTTCACTACCATCGATGTTAACAAAGCAGTTGCCCATGTGGTTAAACCATGCCCCTGCCGTGAATTAGAGGTGGAATGCAATCCCCGAAACTCTCAGTGCCTTGAAGGAACCAGATTGATTCCAGTGGAACTGTTAGATGTTGCTGGACTGGTACCGGGAGCACATGAAGGCCGTGGACTGGGTAATAAGTTTCTGGATGACCTCCGCCAGGCCAGGGCATTTATCCATGTAATTGATGCATCAGGATCCACTGATGATGAGGGAAGACCCTGCGAACCCGGAACACATGACCCCCTGGAGGATGTGGAGTTCCTGGAGCATGAGATAACCATGTGGCTTTACGGAATCCTCCACAAAAACTGGAATAAACTGGTGCGCAAGGCACTCTCTGAAAAACTGGACATAGCCAAGGTAATAGCCGAACAGCTCAGTGGAGCAGGAATCATGGTGGAAGATGTTCTTGAAGCAAAAAGGGGTGTTACCAAGGAATACAAGGACTGGGAAAAGGATGATATCATAAATTTACTTGACAGCCTTCTTAAAATTGCTAAACCCATGCTTATCGTCGCTAACAAGGCTGATTTGCCCCATGCAGAGGAGAACATCCAGAGGCTTCAGGAGAAATATGACAATGTAGTTCCTGCCTCAGCCGAATCCGAGTTAGCATTAAGTAGAGCTGCAAAAGCTGGACTCATTAGTTACGTTTCTGGTGAATCTGATTTTGAAATCCTCCAAAAAGATAAATTAAGTCCCCAGCAAGTAAATGCCCTGGAGTATATACGAGTAAACGTGTTGCAAAAATATGGTGGTACTGGTGTTCAGGAAGCCGTTAATCAGGCTGTATTCAGCTTGCTGGATATGATTGTGGTTTTTCCTGTGGAAGATGAACACAAACTATCTGATCAAAAAGGTAACGTACTGCCGGATGCATTGTTGATTCCTCGCGGCTCCAAACCTAGAGATATGGCCTTTTTAATTCACACCGATATTGGTGAAGGTTTTATGCATGCAATAGACGCCAGAAGTTGTCGTAGAGTGGCTAGTGACCATGAACTGAATGATGGAGACATAATTAGTAT
>JAHKLP010000083.1 GCA_020855015.1 Methanobacterium sp. | reverse complement strand
TCACAAACAATCAATATCAGGGACAAATGGTTTTATATCCAGGACTGGAGACTGATCCAGAGCATCCAACCATTTAACTGTTAAGAGATTTCCCTCTCTTTTTACCAGTTCCACCATACACAATCCGAGTGAATTTGGTCTAACCGGTGCCCTGGTGGCAAACAAACCCCTCTTTTCAGTTCTACCATGTGGCACTACTTTGAGAGATGCTGGTCCTGAACGATCCATCCAGTATATTACAAAAAGATTTGAAAAGTTCTCAATACCGTCCAGTGCTTCTGCATACTCTGGAAAGATTTCAATAGTAGAAATCTCTTCAGAGAATCTTCCTTGATGTGGAGAGTCCTTTTTTACTTTAAACGGGGAATTTACCAGACCAATAGCTTTTAGTTCCATTTTTTGACCTCAGATTACATAAATTGATTATTATTTTATACTAACTTGAAATCTCCAAAGCTGTCTTTTTTAAATGGATATAGTTAATCTTAATTCTATTAGATCTAAGGTATTAAAATCTCGGTAAATATCCTTAAATTATAAAAAAGATTATCCCTGAGTTTGATCCTATTATAAAAATTTGATTATTTGCATAGGAATTCAGGATTATTGAAAAACAGTGATTTAATCAATGGAGAACCCCGCAGGGATATTTTGAATGGGGAGTTTTGGTTGGCCCCTGCGGGTATAATTTTAGGGAGGCAATTAGTAGATATTGCTATTGCTTCTCCATTGATCGTGGTTTAATAAAGTATTTGCAAATTAAACTTATATAACATCCCTTATATAGATTGCGGAGACCTAATGAGATTTATATTGGAATATTAAGCACTTATAACAAAAAAATCCACGCAAGAAAATTTTATTATCAGTCCATATTTTTGATGAGTAACACCAAATTAACAGAAATAATAAAAACAAACTGATATTACAACTGAACTAATAGATCCAAAGTAGACGATTACGATTTAAAGAAATTATAAACTGCCATCATTAGTTCATAAACATTATAACCCTTAGATTATCTATTTGAAAGAAAAATTATACTTGTTTTTTTAAAAAAATTACATTATACAAAATGAGTATTAATTTCCTATGCAAACTTTTTTATTTTTACCATAAATGGTTTAACTACACAGTTATCTACATGTAAACAAAGAATTATTTAAATAAAGCACTTAAAAGATGAATTTAAGTTTTGGCAACGTCATTAATGCCTAATGATCAGTTTCTCCTTTTCGCCGGGTAGTGTCCATGATTCTTTTAATATTACGCAGTCTCTCATCATTTTCATATGTTATGGCATCTTTTTCAGAGGACCGGTTTTTGAATATTCTGAAAATATCATTCACCCCCTTGCCAGCATATCTTACTTCACGTAACCTTAAAACTTAATGTGACATATATCACCAAAACTTCTCACATTCATCAAAAAAATCAAACAAACATAAATTATTAATTATAATCTTATCATCCCAGTTTTAAGTATCATTTAGATTAATAAATCGAATAAAAATAGATTTTGGATAAATTAAATAAATTGAAGTGGATTTTAGATTAATTTATAATAATTAAAGTGGAAAAAAAGAAACTTTGTGATTTAATCTGTGAGGATAGCTAAAAGTTTATATTGTAAAACGCCATAACTATTCCCTTAGTCCCTTGGTGTAGTGGCAATCATGTGAGACTCTGGATCTCGCGACAGCGGTTCGACTCCGCTAGGGACTATCTTTATTCCTTTTATAAAAAAAATTATATAATGCTGATAATGATATGAACACTCTTTAGAGTATATTTTATAAATCAAATTATTTTAATCAGATTATTCGGGTAATATATGTCCCTAATCATGTTTAGTCACCCTTTTTTTAGATGTTGAGAACTTATGTTTTCTGAAAGTGATGGATGAATAAATGAATAGTTGAACAATTAAGTATATATTATATTAATGATAATCTATGTAAAGAAATATTACCAACAGCAAGCAAAAAAGGGATTCCAATGAAGGACAATGATATTTGTGATATTCAATGTATTAATGAAAACTCTGTGAAGGGAGTTAAATCACAAATGCCTCAGGATGAAACATTTCAACTAATTTCCGATCATTTCAAAGTACTCAGTGACCCCACCCGAGTAAAAATACTCTATGCCTTAACTCAAAAAGAGATATGCGTGTGTGATTTAGCCGCAGTTCTGGAGATAACCGACTCCGCAGTATCACACCAGCTAAGATTGTTAAGGGATAAAGACCTGGTAAAATTCAGGAAAGAAGGAAAAATGGCCTATTATTCCCTGTCAAACAATGACATTATTGATATGATAAAAATGGGAAACAATATTGCTGAAAGATAAACAAGAAGTAAACCAGAAATTAGTCTTACGAAAGTTTTATTAGAATAAATGTTTAATTGGATAAAATTAAGTGCATTCAATAATAACTTTACCACTGACTAAAAATCCAGTAAAAAATCAGACTAATAATTAATGTATAATTAACCAGACATCTTAGATTCTAATTAATCTGTTTAAAAACAGAATAAAAAAATTAAGCCATTAATAATTTTAAAGATTTTTGGGGGGAATAGACCATATACTATCAAATATATGGCAAATAAGACAATTTCGGGAACAAAATGGCTTAAAATACTAAAAAAAGAAAAGGGAAACAAAATAATATATAAATGATATTCCATCAGGAGAGATAATTAATGAAATGGTCTTTAGTTGCACTGGCTGTTTTACTGTTAATAATAGGTTACGCTTACGTATCAACAGTAGATGGTCCCATCACCCCAGAAGGTAGACTTGCATTTGTAAAAGTCGCCAATCCAGATATGTATCCAGGACACTTGCATTCTCAATTATTAGCCAGATTCGCCAAAGAAAGTGGTTCCCAATCAGTACTGGTAGTACACTTTGCAGGTAGTTCCAATTACCGTAACTTTAAAGAAGGAGACATAGAAATACTGGAACTGGCCTTCATTGACACCCAGGGAACTGGTGCAGTTGGAGATACTAACTACTGGGATTCACTCCAAATTGCATTATTCGGTGCTCCTGAAGGAAGGTACAAATATAAGAGTGATGGTATAGTTTTCGATAATCTGGATGATGCTTTGGACTATATTTATGGTGTTGCCGAGGCAAATGGCCAGGATGGACCCATACCCATGTACTGGCATGGTACGGCCCGTAAAGACAATCCAATGTTTGCCCAGGGATGTGGATTCCCATTATACTTTGATATTGTGAGAAAGCAATATGGAATCATACCTGCTTACGTATACACTATAAAAGGGATGATTTTACCCTACTTTAAAGACCCGTATGCCAATTACGAATTAACACACTACACCGAACTTCAGAACTACTACCAGCAGGGTATGATAGACTTTAGATAGGGAATAATAATCCAAAATATTATTCCTTTTTTTTACCTTCTTTTTCCAACCTTTCAAAGATAAATCGGGGCTT
>JAHKLP010000137.1 GCA_020855015.1 Methanobacterium sp. | reverse complement strand
TTTTCTGCATTTAATACTGTCACCCGTTCCCCTGATAATAGTCTCTTACTGACTGTACTGGCCAGTCTTCCTAGAACGAGTCCTTCTCCGTCTACAATCATTTTTATAACACCTTGTTATTCTATAATTCTTACTCCGCTTCCCTTAGGATTTTCTTCCACCAGAAGGGTGATGTCCAGGCATTTTCCACCGGCACTGATTATTTTCTCCACTGCGGTTTGGGAGAAGTCCAGTGCTGCTACTTGGACTTTGTGGTCCATTGTTCCGCTTCCCAGGACTTTTCCTGGGACCAGTACTGTTTCATCTTCACTGGTGTGTCTGTTTATTCTGGATATGTTCACTTCTGCCTGTTGGCGGGTGGGTTTTGATAACCGGCGTGCCAGGTCCTTCCAGAGGGGTACTTTTTCCTGGTATGCTTTTTCTTTTAGGATATTTATGAGTTGGTTAATTTGGGGGTTTGTTTTCATTGTTAACTGCCTCCTTCTTTAAAATCTATGATTTTGTCGGCTTTAACACTTAGTATGTCCGATGCTCGTTGTAGTACTTCTGTTGGAGATAGTGAACCATCAGTTTCAATGCGGAATATGAATTTTTCCCCAGTCACATCCACAGATATGGCTTCGTTGGGGCAGTCTTTTTGACAGGTGCGGCATAAGGAACAGTTTTCCAGGTCAACCACTTTTATGGTTTTCTTCTTCTCATCGTATTCCAGTACTGATCTGGGGCATTCCTCCACACATTTGAGGCATGCTTCACATTTATCACTGTCTATGGTGATCTGTGGATAGTACTTGTAGGCGCAGGTGGTGGTGGGTTGCCATTTGGCATGATCTTTTCCCATTCCCAGCTGTGCTATTGCTTCCAGCTCCACTTCTTCTCCTTCTTTAAGTTTGATTAGGGGGATGGTGTCTGACACTGGTTTTAGGTTGGGGTCCTGTGATTTAAGGTCCCCTGAGTATAATGTTTTTGGTCCTTTACCTTTCAGTACCAGGGATACGCTGCAGCGTGGGCAGTGGTTGTCACAATCACAGTCCTCTGGAAGTATCAGTGCTTCCAGGTCAGTGGAGAGTGGTATCAGTCCCAGTCGGTGTGCTAATGCTTCGTCGAATATTCTTGCATCGTTTTTTAAGATCTCCACGGTTTCAATGGCCATGGTAGGTACTTCCACCATGCTGATCCGTCGCAGGGCATTAACCAGACTTACATCGACACCTTCAATGATGAAGGTCATCTGGTCATCTGTCCTGTTTTTAATTTCTATCTCCATACAAGACACATCACGTTTTATACCCTTCTACCCCTTTTACCACCGGGTCTTCCTGTACCATCGTGGGGGATGGGTGTTACATCTTCAATTTTACCGATTTTGATTCCTGCACGGGCCAGTGCTCGGATGGTTGCCTGTGCTCCAGGTCCGGGTGAGCGTGGTCCGTTTCCACCAGGTGCTCGTACCTTGATGTGCAGTCCTACAATTCCCTTTTCTTTAACATCATCTGCTGCTCGGCTGGCGGCTTCCATTGCTGCGAATGGTGATGATTCCTGTCTGTCGGCGCGGACCACTTTACCACCAGACCATTGGCTGATGGTTTCTGCTCCGGTGACATCGGTGATGGTAATGATGGTATTGTTGAAGGATGAGTATACGTTGGCTACTCCCCATTTTTCTTTGGTTTTTTCTGCCATGGTATCACCTTATCTCCTGTTTCTCCTTCCTCTTCCTCTGTATGAATCCCTTTTTGGTCTTTCCTTTTTAGGTTTTTCCTTTTTGGGATTTTCAGGGATTTTTAGTTTTATTACTGCTGAACCAGGATAGTATCCTATCAGTTCTTCCTCATCTTTTTTAACCAGATAGCTGGGTGAATTAACCTTTTTGTTGTCCATGGCTATGTGTCCGTGAACCACGAATACTCGGGCTTCCTTGGCAGTGTAGGCCAATCCCTTCTTGTGAACCATAGTTTGAAGTCGGCGCCTTAGGACGTCTTCTGTTGTGAGGTTTAAAACATCTTCCAGTTTAGCAGTTTCTGGTAGTATACCATATCGAATAAGGTGTCCCAGGAGTTGCTGCCTTTCCTGTGCAGTTTGTTCACTTGAAAGACCTAATAATTCCCTAGCGTCTCTCCTGTACCTTTTTATCATGGTTTCGGCCTTCCAGATCTCTTTCTTGTTTTTGAGGCCGTATTTTTGGACTAATTTGTTCTCCTGTTTTATGCGGTCTGCATTCCAGGGGTGTGGGGGGGTGTCGTATTTTTTCCTTGCCTTTCTTGGATGTCCCATGTTAATCGTCTCCTGTGATTATCCTCTTCTTCTCCTTCTTACACCCACGGAACTTCCTTTTCTGAAGGTGGATTTGGTTCTTTGACCTCTTACTGGCAGTCCCACTTCGTGTCTTCTTCCCTTGTAGCTTCGAGTTTTCTTCATTCGGTTGAGATCATCCCGGAGACGCATTACCAGGTCTGATTCTATGAGATGGGTGGTTTCTCCAGTTTCGTAGTCATTTCTTCGGTTGAGCATCCACTGGGGGATGTTACAATTCTGGGGGTTTCTCACCGCTTCTTCCAGGCGCAGAACTTCTTTGTCTGATAAGTATCCTATTTTCTGGTTGGGATCGAAATCCATTGTGGTGCACAGTGCACCGGATAATGCCTTGCCCACTCCCTTTATACCGGTTATGGCGTTGACAATAGTCTTGTTCCCGTCTACGTCTTTACGGGCGATCCGGACCATGTGTTTGAAATCTTCTTCCATTTGGGGTTTCCTCCATTTATTACTTGTTTATTTGGAGTTTTTTTGCGCGGATCATCAGTTCCCATCGGTTAGGATGGTCTGAAACTTTTGCTCAAACTCTCTTTTGTTTTTAATTGACTGTGGATTATTATAAAAATCATTCATTACTTGTGATTTTAGTTTTCCATTCAATTATGTTTATTCCGCTTATATTTTTACACAATAACCATTGGATGGTTTTTAGTGAACGCCGGGACTGGGATTTGAACCCAGGCGGAGCAAAGCTCCACAAGATTTCCAGTCTTGCGCCTTACCAGGCTAGACTATCCCGGCATAAGATTAATTGTGCTATTGTTACCTTGAATTTTTCATAGTTGTGTTCAGAATGTGTGCTGGTATCTGAAACGATCTTTACTGGCCTTGAAACTCATATGGTGCTGCACTGGTCTGACACACAATGGACTTAGTATAAGTTTGGGTGGGAGTCTGGAGGTAAATAGTAGATTTTTCACTTCCACATCATGGGATATGTTCCAGGTTCCATAAAAACCTTTTTTATATCCACCATAATACCTTTCTCTGCCCTTTCTATTTCAGTAGCAGTAACCAGTGATGAACCCGCAGCCACCAGCTCTCCTTTAAGAGTGGTTATGGCCAGTGTTTCATTCTTATTTATTCCTTCAGAGTACTGGAGTATTCCCCCTGCTGCCAGGTCTGCACCATGGCAAAGGGCGTCCACTGCCGAGTCACGGACAACTATCTTTTTAAGGTGGCTGGCAGCTTTCTCCATTGGCTGAACACACTCCCGGAGGGGTGTTTCATCATCATCTTCCTTCCAGTAATGGTAGGCGTCATTGACGTCCTGAAGGGTTTTCAGGGTTTCATCCTCCTTGAAGTCTGCCACTCTTGTTCTGCGCAGCTCTGCCATGTGGGCTCCGCATCCTAAGGCTTCACCTATATCATGGCAGTATTTACGGATGTAAGTACCGGCTTCGCAGCCAATCTTGAAGAGTGCATCAGGGCCATCTATCTCCAGAATATTCACGTAGTATATGTTCCGCACCCTTAGTTCTCTTTTTACAGCCGAACGCAGTGGTGGTGTTTGGAATATTTTACCGGTGAATTCATCCAGAATACTAACCACCCGGGCTTCCCCCACATCTTCATGGAGGTGCATGAGGCACACGTATTCTTTTGGTGCTTCCAGGAGTAGTTGTATGGCTCTGGTGGCAGTGTCAATTCCCACGGGTAGGATTCCAGTGACCCGTGGATCCAGGGTTCCACCGTGACCGGTTTTACCACATTTCAGGATTCTTTTAACCCAAGCATCTATTTCATGGGAGGTGGGTCCTGAGGGTTTATCCAGGTTGATTATACCCTTGGACAGATGCTCCTTTAAGGGCCGCTCATCTGGCAGGCAACCATACTGGGGGTCTGTTTCCCCGTAGGCTTTTGTTAGGAGTTCTGTCATGTGGGAAACCTATACTGCTAGTTGGATTTTTAGTGATGCAATCTGATGGTTTATGCGATTGCTTTTTCCAGGTCCTTCTTTATGGCTTCTGGATCTTCACTTTTTATTTCCATTACCTGTTCTAGGGGTTCTAGATGTTTTATGTTGCATCTGCGGTTTTTAACTGCACTTCCCACTATTTCTACAAATTTATCATCTATGATCTCGACTATTACACATTTTTCACCGGCTTCTCTTCCGGAGATTTTCATACATATTCTTCCAACTTCTATTGCTGGCATTCGATCACCTCAGTTATTTTTAAAATGATTTGTGCGACGCTATCAGCCTTAAAGGCGTGAGTGTTAATTATAATGTCATAGACGTCCATGTTTTTGGTGTCTATGTTATGTATTTCCAGGTATCTTTGAGCCTCACTGCGTTCGCGGGTTATGATCTCTTCCCTGGCTTGGGAGGTGGTTTTATTTTCCCTCTGGCTGATCCGTTCTGTGCGGACGTCCAGGGGTGCAGTGCACCATACCTTTAGATCTGCATCTACAAAGTAGGCTGAAAGGCGGCCTTCCACTATGAGATCATCAGCCTGGCGAGCTAGTTCGGCTTGTCTCTGGTCGATTTCCTGGTCGATTTTGATGTTTCCCTCGGCGAATTTGCTGAATTGGAGTATTTCCATACCTCTTTCTTGTGCCATCTGTCGGAATATGTCCCCAGCTGATATTGTGGGTATTCCTGTTTTTTCAGATAGGATGCGGGAGGTTGTGCTGGTTCCACTTCCAGCCAGTCCACCGATGGTTATGATCATTTAGGATCCGGCCTCAGATGCTGCCACAGACCGGGCCTGTTCTTTGAAGTGTTTGCGGGTGCATTCTGAGCATAAGTTACCGCCAAATGGCCTGTTAGGTCTTTTTTGTGACTTGGATAGTTTTCTTATCTGGTATGGTCTTCCTCGTGGAACTCCGTGTAAGAGTTTACCGCATTCAGCACAGTGGTGCTTTTTAGGTTTCTTCTTCTTGTAGTGGAGGACTGTTTTTCCTCCAGGAGTCTTGCGGAAAGTTCTTTTATAGGTTCGTGATCTGTATCTTAACGCTGGCATGTTATTTTATCTCCTTTTTAAGTTTGAATTATTTAAGATGAACTTTTATATTGTTTTTGGGTTTTTTACATTCCCGCGCCCTTTAATCCCAGGAGTTTACGCCATACAAAGGACATGGCAAAAGAGCACAGTATGTACCATCCCAACCATTCAATAGCCATATATGGAACTCCAGCGCTTTGATGGTAGAACATGTGGAACACTGGAACCAGGAGTACGTAGAATACAAAGGCCGGTAACTCAACCACCATCTTATTTATGGCAGGCTGGGCTGCCATCCACCAGAATAGGAGTATGATAGGAACAAAGGTGACTATCATGGGTTTGAATGAGTTCATCATCATTGCCTGTTGCATTTTCATGAACTCTGCCTGGTTCTCCTGGACTTTTGCCATGGCTTTAGGGTCGCCAGATTTCTGGGCTGCCATCATTTCCTGCTGGAATGCCTTCATTTTCTTCTGTGATTCTTGTAATTTGTCCTGGTCAACCAGTAGTTTGTTAGCCACGGTTATGAAGAAGGACACCATGGTGGATATTACAAAAACTCCTAACATTGGCCCCCAGGCTTTGATAAGGGGCATGAACACGAAGTTCAAAGCACCAAAAATTGGATCAATTATGAATTCAAATGCCATTTTTAATTCCTCTTTTTTAGGATTCTTATCTTTTAAGGGTTTCTTTCATCTGGTTAACCGGTTCATCTAACCGGTCATTATGATTTTCTATAATCTTGACTGTGGCCCCAGTGTAAACTGCGTAGGCCATGGCTGTGGCCCGGTTCATCTC
>JAHKLP010000012.1 GCA_020855015.1 Methanobacterium sp. | reverse complement strand
TGTAGGTGCCTTACCTACACCTGCTTTCAGGGCGATGTTAATTTCTTCTTCAATCTCCTCAATGACTTTAAGTATTCCTTCAGGGGTCATGCCGTTACAAGGAGACATGAAGTTATCTCCTCCAATAAAGAAGAGTAATGATCCTTTTTCAATCAATTTTTTCATTAGGAAATGTTGAACTCTATTAACAATAAAAGAAGTGTCATATGCAGGGATAATATCAGTTAAGGAGTCAGTGATACCATTTATATCAATATGGGCAATCTGCACGAAGCTATCATTGGGGTTCACTAATCCTTCAATGGCTAAAATTTCGCTGCGTTCTTCAGATTGAGCCCCACCATATTTTTGCAGGGCACTGGTGGCACTCCTTTGTGCTTCATAGGGTGTTTCAGCAGTTCCTACACCCATACTTAAGGTTATAGGGTAACGGTTTCCTATCGATTTCTGGATATGTAAGTGGTGTTCCATATCCACTCCGTTGGTAACCGCCAGCATATTGTCAAAGCGGGTGAAGAAAACCAATCCCCCTTTGGCTGCGAATTGCCTTTGAACATCTGCGTATAACTCTGCCTGCAGAATCTGCAGGTCTGCTTCAGCCCGGGGGGTGGGGGTAACAGTCCAGGGGCCGTAGTTGTCAATCTGAATTAAAGTCATTTGTATCATACATTTTCACCCAAAATACATCTGGCTAAATTTATCTTATCATTCATATTTCTCATGATGGTCTGTGTTAACATAACATCTGATATTAGTTTTTCTATTTCTTTCTGATAATCTGCATCCAACAAGTCAATAATAAATCTGTCCAAAAATTCCTGATATATTCCAGCCACACCAAAAGATGAAACTTCGTATCTTTTAGCTTCCATAAATTTCGCTGCAGGGCCACTGACCGGTTGATTTCCAATTATGGGGGAAACAGCCACAACATAAGCATTTTTAAGAGCTTTTCTAACATTTTTTGCAGATATTATTGGTTCTATTGATGTTATGGGGTTTGATGGCCCTATAACTACCATATCTGAATTTTCTATTGACTCTATTACACCTATAGCTGGATCAACTTTATGATAGTTTATATCCAGAACTTCCGGTTTTCCCTGATGTTCCACTAGAAATTCATGAAATTGCATTTCACCCTTATCTGTACTGATGGTTATATGGGATTCCTGGTCACTCATGGGAATTATCATAGATTTAATACCTAATTCTTTCCTCTGAATGTCAATGGCTTGTGAAAGGGATTTATTTTCCATTAAGATTGTTTTCTGGATTTTCAGGGCCCGGTCACGATCCCCAATTCTGAGGGTTTCTGGACAACCAATTTCTTTCAACCGCTCATGGGTAACAAAACTATCATCCTTAACACCGTACCATGTGTCTTCATTGATGATTCCAGCCAGGGTGTAAATCACAGTATCCACATCTGGAGCCACATAGACTCCTGAGAAGTAATCATTTTCAATGGTATTCACGATTACCGTGATATCTTCGGGTTTTGCAACCCTTACCATTCCTTGCAGGAGTTTTGGAGTTCCAGTTCCACCGGAAAGGACGCTTATCATTGTTCACGCAAATAATTAATTTATATCTGGTGCACGTTGAGTTCTCTTAAAAGACGTTCACGCTCGATTTTTAATTTTTCTAACATCTCTGGATCACAGGATTCCTGTTTTTCCAAATATGCAATGGTGGTGGTTATAGCTTCTAATTGGGTTTCCATCTGATTTACAGGCATATTATCAACTCATATCTAATATTGATTTTGAAAATATCCAACATTTTTCTATTTAATCTTATTTCATATCTTTCATTCTATTATCCATTCATTTAGAATTAACTATATATTGATATATTCTTCAATCACGGAAAACATCATATTTCTTTGGTCTGATCAAAGGATTTATGGTGGCTTCTTCATTTTTAAGTTTTTCAAAGTAAGAAATCCCTCTAATAATAACTACTGGTATCCCTTCATCGGCTTGCCCCATAACAAGTGATGCAGCAGAGGCTAATTCATCAGCAACTGCTATGCTGGTGGTTTTAAGTTCCCTACCATATAGATCAAATTCACCACAACGATCCCAAAGTGGTTCCATCCCAGAAACGCCTATTGCGGTGCCAATTGCACCCTCACGGAATGCTCTTCCCTGTGTATCGGATATGATCACTGCTATTTTTTTTCTCGTATTTTTTTCTATTTTTCTTCTTATATGATGGGCACTGAAATCTGGATTTACAGGAATAGGTGTTGCCAGGCCTTTGTCCACATTGGATTCATCAATACCAGCATTGGCACAAACAAAACCATGTTTGGTTTCAGAAATAATAAAGTCTGGACCAACCTTAACGATTTCATTAGACTCTTCAATTATTGCTTCCACAAGTTCAACTTCTTTTCCAGTAAGTTTAGCAAGCTTATGGGCCTGTTTTCCAGGTTTCATAGCCTTCAGATTAATAACGTCGCCTTCGGCTTTGGCCACAGCGGTTTCAGCAATAACCAGAATATCACCATCATCTACACGGATATTCTGATCATCAGCAGCTTTAAGGATCAAGTGGGATAAATCATCACCTTTTTTAATTAAAGGGATGTTCTCAATACCAATAATTTTTATTTCCATATACAATCACCGAACAAAAAGTAATGGATCCAATTTTATGGTGTGATTTAAATCATTCTCGAAAAAATTACTAAGATATGATTGGGGGGAGATGTTTGAGTTAAAGCTTTTTTTTTGGATGTGTAGAATAAATATAAGTTTAAATTGATTTTAACTCCCATGACTCCTGGCCAAATGCAGCTGCAGAACTTACAGGATTTGTAAACTGAACAAACTTCCCTCCATCCATTATGAACTGTGCAGCTTCGGATACATTCACTGCATTAAACTCAACTTCGTGAGGAGTAATATGTTCATAAACCGCAATGTAACATGCTTTGCCTTTAGGTACTTTTTCCACATGGACCTTTTCATGAGTAATTATACCGATAAATGATTCCCCTTTTAGAGTGGTGGCCCCAGCAATTCGGGGAGTATTAAAATCATCTTTCTCGTAGTCCATGGTTAAAAGAGAAAGGGTTAAAGCATCCCGGATGCTCATTCCTGATGCTATTTTTTCGGCTATCACATCGGTGTGTGATCCATTGGAAACTACTGCCACATCATTTTCCAGTCGAATGCAGTTATAGGCAATATATGGACTTTTAAATACATCCTTTTCATAACCTTCCTTAGGAACCACTGTCACTCTATCCTGGAATGTTCGGGTCATTCTGTTGGGAAATGAACGACTGGAAACCCGATATGCCACAAAATTGCCTTCATTATTACTTCCAACTGCTAATATTCTTCCTAAATACATTATATCACCTTTTTATTAAATTTAACAAATACTTGGAAAGTTAAGGGAATTAAATTTGTTATTTAAGTTTGAGGAATATTAACCGCCTTATCTGGACTCATTCCTGGGGGGGCAGTGATGATAATGGCTCCATCTTTTGGTTTGATAATGATCTCCCCTTCATCAATCACCCTAGTGTGTACAGCAATGGCACTGTTGCGAATGTCACGGGACATGTCCACCCCATTAACTGTCACTTTTTCCAGTCCGGCAACTGGTATTAAATAATATTCTGAGCTTCCACTGGACTGGCTTACCTCGGGTTTTCCACTGCTTCCCGGATCAGCGGCTGTCTGGAAGCTGCTGGTGACCATGAGAAATATGAGAATAGTAAAAATAACATCTATTAAGGGGACCAGGTTCACCTTCGCCTGTCTGCTACGTAATTTCCTACGATAACTCTGGGTGTCTATGGCCATTTCAATCCCTTTTTATGTTTAATTTAATTTTTTAATAAATGGGTTAATTTATTGTTTTAGTTTACTTTCAACTATCCGGGCCTCTGCATTACATTTTTCCTTGATTATGTTACCAATACTCTTCTCCAGCATGTGGGGATTGAGTGAAATCCATATATTGGCATTTTTATCATCTGGAACTTCTTTAACTTCTAAAATACCATCAGATTCTTTCAAAGCAGTGACTGCTTTTTCAACATCTGCGTCGATCTTTATACGCATCTCAGCAGTCCGCCAGTTGGTCATCTTTTTGGCAATTTCTATCTTATCCAGTTCAGTTTCTATTTTACTGTTAATTAGGCTGTAAAGTGGTAGAATGATAATGGCCACAGCTAAACCAGCAATAGTGGTTATAAGGGCGATATAAATTCCTTCAGCCATCCCTGTTGCACTGGCATTAACCCCCATTGCTTTAAATGTGTACCACATTCCCAGAACAGTTCCAATCAACCCTAAAAGAGGAGCAACTTCAATTATAGTTCGAATGGTATCCATTCCTTTGGTCATACGCCCCATTTCAACAATAAATACCCTTTCCATAGCATCCTCCACTTCTCTATTGTTTCTGAAACCAATTTTCAAAGCTTCGGCTACTATTTTAGAAATTGGGTTTTGATAACGTCCAATGGATCGTAAAGCCTCTAATGAACCACCCCTTTCCATGGCTTTGTTTACTTCGCCCATGATCTCTGGCAAACCAACCTGAGATATTTTGCGGAGATAGAACATCTTCTCCAAAGAATAAAAAATACCATAAATACCAATTATGGTGATGATGTAGGTAATGACTCCTCCGCTTTTAAACATTTCCAGTATGGTGTCTAAGGAGCCTGCGAAAAACTCGGTAATCATTTTTTCCCCTATAATGGTTTTTATCCTATTATTCTTTCAACTGTGGCCCAAGATCTGCGAATGAAATCTGGCAGTTCTCCTGGAGGAATGGTTTTCAGGAATTGGATAGTTTTAGGATCACTAGGATAACCAGATCCAATATCTTTATATTTCTTTTTTATTTCCTGTATGGCCCGGTCTCGCTCCACTTTAGCAATAATAGAGGCTGCAGAAACAATCGGGTAACGATCGTCTGCCTTGTGTTCAGCCAATACCTTCACATCGGGGTGCATTGCTTCCAGTTCCCGGGTTAAACGTTCAGGTTTAACATCCATGGAGTCAATGAAACAAGTTGTTGGTGTGGATTCTTTGATGATCTTGTTGATTGCGATTTTTTCGATCTCGTTGAGATTAACATCCCTTGAACGCAGCAGATCGATATCTTTGGCTGTTATATGTACTGTGTGACAGTTAGCAATCCTTTGAATCTTCCGAGATAAAGCTATCCTTCTATTGGGTGATATCTTTTTAGAATCTTTTAAACCAAGCCTTTCCAGATATTTGAGGCGGTCCTGTTTCAGAGCTACTCCTGAAACAACCAGGGGACCTAAAACAGATCCCCTACCTGCTTCATCAATTCCCAAAATTTTCATATAATATTAATGGATTTATTCCTAGAAGTTATTTCATGGCCTTTAAACGTACTTCAGGTTCTAGAGCACGTGGTTCAGCTGCCACTATGGCGGTTCCTTTGGCAACAACAGTCATTGGATCATCAGATATCTCCACAGGCACGCCAACTTCCTCAAATATCCGTTCTTTCAGCCCTTTAAGTTGTGAAGTTCCTCCCACTACCACTGTCTTGTTATAAACACCGGAAATCAATTCAGGAGACATTCTTTCCAGTACATTAGCTAGAGCATCAACTAATTTAACAACAATTGGTTCAGCTGCATCTGCTACTAGGCTAGAATCTATTTCGACTTTTTTTGGTTTGTTGGTTTCAAGTGATTTACCAATTACAATGGTTTTACCAACTTCAGATTCACTTTCCGAGTGAACCATACCCACTTCAATTTTAGCCTTTTCAGCTTCGTGCATTCCTATTTCCACGTTGAATATTTCTTTAACTTTTTCCACGATGTTGGCGTCAATATCGTCTCCACCACTACGAATGGTTTCGATGTCAGTTATTCCTCCCAGGGAGATAACTACAACGTCGCTTGATCCGGCCCCTATATCAATAACCATTGTTCCAGATGCTTCTGCTATAGGTAGACCTACTCCAATGGCTGCTGCTAGTCCTTCACTTATTACCAAAACGTAATTGGCACCTGCTTTTTTACCTATGTCTTCAACTGCTTTCTTTTCCACTTCGGAAGCATCTCCAGGTATACCGACAACTATGCGGTCTATAAGTTCTTTTTCTTCTCCGGAGCCAAGATCCATAGAATAAATCAGTAAGGCTTCTGCCTGTGCTATACTTTCAATAACTCCTTGTCTAAGTGGCCGGACTGCAACAATATCCTCGGGAGTTCTTCCCAGCATGGATTTAGCTTCTTCTCCAACAGCCAGCACATAAGTAGGATCTTCTTTTTTTACAGCCACCACTGATGGTATTTTGAATAAATCAAATTTATCGCCTGATGGCTTGGCCACCACGGTGTTTAAGGTTCCAAGATCTATCCCCAAAGTGTGGGATAAAGCCTTTTTCTTATCATCTTCTACTTCATCTTTTTTACCTAAAAAACTGAACATTTAATTATCCTCCTTTAAAATTTTGTCAAATTCGATTAAGAATATCTTGTTGGACCTGGCAAGTTCCTTTATCTTAGGGACTTGTTCATCTTCTGATGATAACAGAACAGTTGATAATGCAACATCTGCCATCTTAAAGAGGGGATCAATGGTATTACGGATGAAATGGGGTAACATGTGGGTTATATACACATCTGTTTCAATGAATCCTGTAGTCTGATCCTCAATTAGAAATGAAAGTTTTGTGCGGTTTTTTTCGCAGTCACCAACAAATTTTTTAATGGAATTTTCAGGACCAACTGTTAACATTAGGTTGGGTTCGTCTTTGACATAGTAAGGTGCAATTTTGAGGTATGCCCCACCATTTTCTTTGCATATCATGCTTAATTCTCTTATCTTGCTTGTTTCACCGTGAAGCATGATAAAATCAAATTTTTTGGTTACGAATGATTCCCGGGTGGTAACGTGTTCTCTGCATAGTACCTTAACCCTTTCTTTATCCATTATTGCAGAGTAGGCCACATTGTTAACCATGTCCTCATTACCAGCGATGACACACCATATATAATCTGAATCTTGCACTGTGGAAACTTCGGCTGCTTTCCTTAGGATTTTTATCTTATTTTCAATCATCAATTACCACTTAATAAATTGGATTCGTATTTTTGATAAATACACATAAAAGTTCATATCAATTGATTTTCATAATTTTAAATTAGATTATTATTGGTTATTGGCACCACCAATAATTTTTTAATATTAACCACTAATTGATACTGAGCTACTATTAGATTTCTAAAATATATAAGTAAGTGATTAAAGCTACTATCATATGCACATGCTAACTCTATATATATATTTTCATAGTTGTTGGCTTTTTAGCAGATTAGATTAATAATACATGTAAAATTGAATTTTTACCAACAGGGATATCATATGTTTGTCAGGGGAACTTTCAAAAAAGTAGGCATATTGTTGACTATCGCGATTTTGCCTTTCGTTTTTGGCTATGTAATGATAAGTTTTTTAATGTTCTCAGCAATAGCCTTTTTAATGCAATTTTTCAGGGATCCTAACCGGAAAATTCCCTTAGATGGCGGTTTAATTGTTGCTCCTGCTGATGGTCGAATTCTAAAAGGTAAAATCGATTGTGTGAAAACTGTAGGTTATGATGACCCTCTGATGGAATATGTGTTAAGTCCTGGAGAAAGAGGTATTTTGGTTAGTACTTTTATGTCTCCTTTTGATGTTCATGTTAACCGGGCTCCCATCTCTGGTACCATTGTTGAGACCAAACATTTCTCTGGAAAATTTAGAATTGCCATGGGAAGTGTACATACTGAAAATGAAAAAAATTTAATAGTTATAGATTCAGAGTATGGTAAAGTGGGTGTCATACAGATAGCCGGTTTCGTGGCCAGGCGTATAGTTCAGTATGTGGAAGTTGGTGACCAGGTGCAAATAGGGGACCGTCTTGGAATGATTAGATTTGGTTCCAGAGTTGATCTAATAATCCCCTTTGAAAACACTCAGTTGATGGTCACGGAAGGTGAAAAACCAACTGCTGGAGAGACTGTTATTGCCCTGATGAGAAAAAAAAGTTGAAATTATTCTTATAATTAATATTGGAGCATTAATATGAAGATAAGCCATTATATGGCAGGGGCTGACTTTGTTTCACTGGCTAATGCCTCTTCAGGGTTCTTGGCAGTGGTAATGGTGTCCACTGGAAACTTAATACTGGCAGCCAAGTTCATGCTCCTAGCTGTGATCTTTGACTCTGTGGATGGATGGGTGGCCCGTCGAACCAACCGAGTTGATGAACATGGTTTCGGCAAGAACATGGACTCACTTTCCGATGTGATCTCATTCGGTGTTGCCCCCGGAATGCTTTTGTTTTGCGCGTGCCAATCGTTTTCGATCCCATACATTAATATACTAGTATCACTCCTAATAGTTATATGTGGAATATTACGACTCTCCAGGTTTAATGTGCTGGCAGATTCAAGTGATGTTCCAGGTGAAGATAAATTCGTGGGACTACCTATACCTATCACTGCATTGATCCTAGGATCATTCTACATCTCAGGCATGTTCCGAATGGACATTGGTCTAATCATCATGACGGTGGTAGCGGTGTTAATGATAAGTACCTTTGAGTATCCTAAGTTTCGGGGTATGATGTTGATGGTCGTCGGCGGTATATTGATCATTGGAACACTTTTACCCCAGAACATTTTATCATCAATTGCATTTATTCCCGCAAAGCTTTTATTCATCTTCACCATACTATATGTAATAATCGTGCCTCTTATGGAATTATACGGCAGGCTTCTTGAGAAGTGGTCCACATGTTAGATAAGATCTTAGGAAAAAAGGATAAAGATAAAAAAGATGCTCCTGATCTGCGAAAAGATGGGAAAAAGTCTGATTCGAATATTGGGGGGCGTCTTAAAGGTATGGTATCCAAAGCAACGGAAAAATCCAAGGGAAAGGTTAGTGGGAAAGATGAGGGTAAACCACCATCTGGTGAAAAAACCCCCCGGCCCATGCCAAAGCCACGCCCTAAGCCGCGTTCTACGCCAAAGGACAAACCTACGCTGAAACCTCCGCTAAAAAAACAGCCTCAAAAAAAGAGGGGTCCATTGGGTAGTATAACTGGTGGAGCAGGGTTCGGTAAGAGAGTTCCGGATGATGATCAGAGAACCCTGGTTGGTGCAGCAGTTTTTGGTATTATAATTGTTGTGCTTTTTAGTGCTATTTATTACTTTATGATTCTAGCACCTTACCAGGAATCTATGGCTGCTGCAAAGCAAACAAAGATCACAGAGGTTGATACATACTTTAAAGGGCCTCTTGCATTAGATCCCAGAAAGACTTCGATTTTAGCAGAGATTGATGGGGGGACCACGCCAGAAATGGTGTTGGCAGTTGATGTTCTGGGTCCAGCCACTTCAGCATGGAGAGAGTATCAAGCTCAGCAGATTGGATCCAAGAAGGATCCCTACAACCGAGTTATGATCACGTATGAGGCTAGCGGACAGAAAAACATGATAATGAAAATTTCAGAGGCTAAAAAGATAGTTAATGAAGCTGACGCTGCCGTATTATCTAACCTGGTAATTGAAACTCCCGACACTGTTGCAGTACCTATAATAATCTCCAGATTACAAGCAGCTGGAGGACTGGTTAATGTTGGTGATAGTGTTGATGTTTACCTGAGCACAACCAATGCTACCACTACTGCAGCAACAAATGCAACTAATGCAAGTAATGCAACCAACCAGACAGCATCAACTTCTGAATCTGATACATCAATGCCAAATATTAGTGGAGCCACTGTTCTGGCAATTTTAAGGGCTAAAGACAGTGGTGCTGTGGATGCCAGTTTAACACAATCACAGCAGATTGCCATAATGACTAAGGAAAACGAAATGGTAAATGAAAGGACTCAGACTGCCAAAACTGATGTTGAAGAACTCCTGAAGGCTGCCTCCTCACGAACCTGGAACGAGGCACAAGTCAGTAGTTTACTAAAGTCTTATGGTTGGAGATTATCTGACTTCGAAAGGGCTTCCAATATAGGTGACCTTGATATAAAATACATGGTGGTTCTGGAAGTACCACGTGAAAATGCACTGTTCCTGATGCAGAACAGTCAAGGTGTTCAACTAACAGTTCCAACCCAGGATGCTCCACAATGGATGGTAAAAGAGTTAAAACGCATATACGGGGCTGGATGAAGCCCCATTAATTTGGGAGATAAGAGAGTTTAGAGGAAGGTTATAAGATGAACATCAACAAAATATGCGTGGCTGTGATTTCTCTAATATTTTTATTCACAGCTGTTTCATCTGTTGGGGCTGCGAATGATCCATTTAAAGATCAGCAATTTTGGGCGAATGATACGGCATCGGAGGCACGTTTTACTTATCTTGAGGCTACAATCACGTTAACCCTTAAAAACAACAATGATCATGTGGAATACTTCAAGATAAGTCAGCGATATAACCAAACAGGTCCGCCTATATTCTGGAGAGTCGCATGGACCAATCCTTGTGCATTAAAAATGATTAAATATCAGACTACTGATATTGACTCAGATGATCTTGGATGGAAAATTCAACCAGGTGAAACAAAAACTGTTTCATTTAAAACAGTAGCATATCCCTACCCTACTTCAATGGTTCCAACATATATCAAACGAAATACGGAGATGAACAACTCATTCTGGCCAATTCTAAATGAACCTGGTTTGACGGCTACATGGTTCCTTCCAAACGAAATTGAGTACCTGAACCCAAGTTTAGATCTTGTCTCATGGAAGGGTCATTTCTGCTTCTGGATCAAAAACTTTGACTATAACCGTCCAAAAGTATCAGGAATCGTGAGAGCACCAATAGTCCCAATTGATTCAAAACTCACTTATAGTAATCCTCAAGTAACCTATGTGGATAAAGAATTAGCATGGGCGGATAC
>JAHKLP010000075.1 GCA_020855015.1 Methanobacterium sp. | reverse complement strand
TTTTAATTTTATTTACTCACTGATATTTTCTGGTAGTAGGAGCCTTCTGCACATGCTTTACACAATGTTCGCCCATCTACTATGACTTCCCGCCGGTCCAGCACTCGGTCACCGCACTCTTCACAGTATGCTCGGAATTTAGGGAACCCTGGAATATCATGTTCACCTATATCCACTTCAACTTCCTCAATTAAAATGAGTTCTTCCTCAGGAACATTGATGAGTTTTTCAACCATTTGGTTCATATCTGGTCTTTCTACATCAGATTTTTGGTCTGATTGGGGTGGTTGCGGATTCTCCACGGCAGAAACACGAACAGCCTTTCCATTTGACAGATCCAAAAATGTTGCTGCAAATTTACCATAATCCTTGAATTTAAGGGTTCTATGGCCCATGGTAATCCCAGTTACTGCCTGCACAGCATCAGCCATGCAGCGATCTATTTCTACATACACTACCAGGTCTCGATTTCTCTCATCAGGATTCATTCCCAATTCTCTTAAGCCTGCCAGGGCAATTCGGGTACCCATAACTATGCCAGCACACACATCACCATGAAATTCTCTTCCTTTATTCAAATAGGGGTTTATATCATCCATAATTTACCTCCGTGTTCAAGCTATGATCTAATGGATAAACTGATTATAAATAACTCAAAAACATGATCAACCAAGGGGAATGCAGATTTTTCGCCCCCCCTCAAGCTCCATAATTTTAACTTCAATATTGTAGGCTTTTTCCAGATTTTCTTTGGTAATAACCTCTTCTGGTGTCCCATAATCAATAAGTTTGCAGTCTTTCATAATAGCCACCTTATCTGCGGATATAAATGCATGGTCAGGGAAATGAGAGGACATTATCACTGTAAAACCACCTTCAGCCATTTTGTAAATGATATTAAGGGTTCGCATTTGATTCCCAAAATCCAGGTGAGAGGTGGGTTCATCTAAAAGCAAAACATCAGGTTTTTGGGTTAAAACACGTGCAAAAAATACAAGTTGTTTTTCCCCTCCACTTAATTCTGTGTAGGGTTTATTTGACATATGGGTAATATTAAGCCTTTTTAGGGCTTTCTGGGCAATTTTGTAATCCTTTTCTGAAGGTGAAGATAAAGATGTTAGATGGGGGGCTCTACCCATTAAAACCACATCCAAAACCGTAAACGGGAAGACAGGGCTATGGCCTTGAGGTATGTAACCAATTTGGCGTGAGAGATCTTTCCTGTTAAAAGAGCATATATCCTTACCTTTTAAAAAAATATCTCCACTATTTAATTTTAAAATACGATTTAAACATTTAATAAGTGTTGTTTTCCCGGTACCGTTTGGTCCAAGAACACACAAAACCTCTCCTTTTTTAATAGAAAAATTGATATTTTCAAAAATGTTCCCAGTACCATTATAGGCAAAACTAGCATCAACTACTTCTACATGACTTTTCATGACCAGCCCTCGTTTCCTTTTCTAAGAAGATATAAAAAAAATGGCGCTCCTATTATTGCAGTTAATATTCCCAGGGGAATTTCTATTTGAGTCAGATTACGAGCCACATCATCTACTAAAAGAAGGAAAAATCCTCCGGTACATATGGTGGCTGGTAAAAGTTTTTTATAATCAGGTCCAACTAACATCCGGGTCACATGAGGAATAACCAGGCCAACCCAACCTATAATGCCACTGATACTCACTGCTGCTGCGGTTAAAAGCGTGCAACAAATAATTATAACTACCCTGAGTCTTGAAATATCGATGCCCAGTGATTGAGCTTCTTCATCTCCCATGGAAAGGATGTTGATTCTCCAACGGATTAGTAAAAGTACTGAAAACCCAATAATCATGGGGATTAAAACAATATAAACGTCATCTAGTGAAGTATTGGAAAGACTACCCATTAACCAGTATACAATGGCTGGTAATTTATCGTAAGGGTCAGCTAAATACTTGGTTATAGATATAAAAGCTGAAAATAAGGCAGCTATTGCTATTCCGCAAAGAACCATTACCAGGGTTTTAGATCCTCTGAAACTGCTGCCAATGGTGTAAGTAAGGGTCACCGCAATAAGGCCGAAACAAAATGCTGATAATTGAACCATAAAAGGACTGCCAGATAAAAGAAGAGCCAAAGCAGCACCAAAACCAGCACCGGAGGTTACTCCTAATATATCTGGGGAAACTAGGGGGTTCTGGAATATTCCCTGGAAAGAAGCTCCTGATATAGAGAGTGCAGAACCCACCACAAGAGCGGCAATAATGCGGGGTAATCTTATTTCCCAAACAATAGAATAAACTGCTGGTGAAGCAGTTTTAACGGGTAAAATCTTTGATAATAGTGCAATAATTACTTCGGGTGGTGATAGGGGATAACGCCCAATCAAAAAAGAAATAAAAAATAAGAAAATCGGCAACACTACTAGAACTGTAGAAAGTGGTATGTTTTGCCAGATTTTCTTGTCTAAGGACATTTTTTCATCACCTTGTCCATTAACTACTCTGAGGATTTAACAAACTGTTTACCTGATCGTTGGTTAACTGGTAGTGGTAGAATTCTGAGTAGAACTCCTTAGTCAGACTTTCCATGTCCAGATCCTGGAATTTATCCGGATACAATGTCTTAGCAGTCCATGGTATTCCCAGAATTATGTTAACGCCCGGGGGTCTGTCGAACCAGTTTAAAGGATCCTGAGGTATCAGGAATACCTGTTTTTCTTTAACAGCCTTAACATTCTGCCATTTACTGTCTTTGTAGACTTTTTTGTAAAAAACAGGGTCACCCACCAGAATAACATCTGGATTCCATTGTAAGACCTGTTCCATGGAAACATCGGACATGCCCATTCCCTTTTTAATAGGAACATCAGCAATGTTTATACCTCCAGCCAGTTCAATTAGTTGAGAATGTTGTGAACCACTGGGATCGGTTTGTAATCCTTCAGGGCCCTCTGCATAATAGACTTTCTTCTTTTCATCCTCGGGAATTTTGGATGCTGTGCTGTTCACTTTGCTGTAAA
>JAHKLP010000031.1 GCA_020855015.1 Methanobacterium sp. | reverse complement strand
TGTTTGGGGAACGTAAGCTTCTGGCTGGTAATAGTCGTAGTAACTGACAAAGTATTCCACAGCATTATTGGGAAAAAGCTCCCGAAACTCTTCATAGAGCTGTGCTGCTAATGTTTTATTGTGGGATATCACCAGGGTGGGTTTCTGCACTTCCTGAATCACGTTGGCCATGGTGAAAGTTTTTCCAGAACCAGTAACTCCTAAAAGGGTCTGGTGTTTCATCTCGTTTTTTACACCATTAGACAAAGATTTAATGGCTTTAGGCTGGTCTCCTAAAGGCTTATAATCTGACAAAAGTTCAAATTCTTTCATTTAGCAATCCTCTCACGAAAAAACAAAATATTAATAAGATAATCTATAAATCAAAAAACAGGTTACAAGATTATTTTCACTATGATTACAATAAAATCTATTTCATAATATATTATATATAATTCACTGATCTATGTACTGTTCGTATAAACCAATTTTTTTGATACAATCTACCAATCTTTATGGGCAAGATTAACCATACTTTTGTTAAATATATCAAAAGATTACAATTTTTTTTATTGATCTAGGGGGATTTAAAATGTTGAATACCATAAAACAAATCGGTGAATCTTTGAAACGAGCCGGGATGCTTGAAACAACACCATTATGTGTATATTTTCAGGATGATATCCCTGAAGATGCAGTTTCTATGGGCTCTGTTGACACTTGTGCTGCTAAAGCTATACTGACTGCTGCTATAGATAAAAATACACCTGCTCTTTATCTGGGCCATGATTGTCTTAAGGGTTTTTGTATGGGGGGAATTACATGGCTGGGATTTTCAAAGAAAATATCGCCACATATCAAATACTTTGTATCCACAGGACATGAAGATTTCAGAGATGGAGATGCCGAATATTTAAAGGCCAGTCCTGAAATATTTGAGAAGTTCACAGAATCAATCGGTCACATTACTTTACCAAAGAAGTATCTAATTGTCAAATCTTGCCATAATTTCAGTGAAGATGAACTTCTAGTAGATTTAGATGGTGGCCCTGATGTAGACAGTTCCATTGTCCGATCATTCCTCTGTTTTGGTAATGGACAACAAATCCGCAATCTATGTAGTATGATTCATTTCAGAACTATAAATCCATTTGAATCAATAATAGGTCCCTTTGGGCCGGCTTGTGCAACAATGATTACTTACCCGGCACATTTGGCAGAGAAAACACCCAATAATGCTGCTTTCATAGGTCCTGTTGATCCTACTGGAAATTACTACTTACCCCAAGATTTCATGGCACTTGGAATCCCATTAAACATGGCAATAGGTATGTGCAAAGATTTAGATGAGTCTTTTGCAGTGAAGAGACCTGAAATCGCATACCCTGAGAATAGACAGGATATTCTAGGGTTTAAAAGAGAATAACATAATTTATTAATGGGAATTGGGAAAAACATGAAATTTATCACTATATCATTCATTAAGAGGATCAATCTTGTCAACTAATATTAAAAACCCTGACGATTTACCAGAAAAACCAGGAGTATACCTCCTGAAAGATGCTCAAGACAATATACTGTATGTGGGCAAAGCTAAATCCCTTAAAAAGAGGGTTAAAAGTTACTTCAAAGCTGAACTGGAAGATCCAAAAACAAGGGTTTTGATGCGCCATTTCCATGGTTTAGATTATATAATCACGGACACGGAAAAAGAAGCCCTTATTTTGGAATCTAACCTTATAAAAAAACATCTACCACGCTATAATATTCGTCTTAAGGATGACAAACGATATCCTTATATCAAGATTACTTCTGAGGAATATCCAAGGCTCCTGATCACACGTAGTCTTCGAGATGATGGTTCTCATTATTATGGTCCATTCACTGATGTTACATCTGTCAGGAGTATCCTGAAACTCCTAAAACCAGTATTCAATCTCAGGGACTGTAAACGGATGGACGGGCCCTGCCTTAACTATCAGATTGACCTGTGCCCAGCACCCTGCTCTGGTAACGTCGATAAAGCGGATTACCAGGAAAATGTGGACAAAGTGAAATTGTTCATGGAAGGCCGTCATGAAGAGGTCTTAGAACTACTAAGAAAAGAGATGGAGCAAGCATCTGAGAATCATGATTATGAAAAGGCTTCAGTAATCAGAGATCAATTATTCTCCCTTGATGAAGTTATGGAAAAACAGAAGATGGAATTCAATCGAAGCCTTGATCAGGATGTGATATCCTATGCAGTTGACGATGATGTGGTGGTAGTGGTTGTCTTCAGAGTTAGAGCAGGCAAAATCATGGGAAAAGAGGATTTTTTGGTGGAAGGTGCGCAGGATAATCATCCTCAAGAAATCATAGCTGCATTCCTTAAACAGTACTACTCAGGGCCCAGACTGGTACCTGCGGAGGTTCTTCTACCACTAATGATTCAGGATGAGAAACTGATTAGCAGATGGCTCAGCGACAAAATGATACAGGAAAATCCAGTTAATTCCTCAAAAAATTCTTCGATATCAATAAAAGTGCCCGAAGAGGGATTAGAGTACCGTCTGCTTCAAATGGTAACTAAAAATGCGAAACTTATCACAAATCATTACAAAAAAGCCAAGGGAGCATTACTCGACCTAAAAAATTATCTGAACATCCCAAGAATTCCTCGACGCATAGAAGCCTTCGATGTTTCCAACATTGGTGGGAAGATGGCAGTAGCATCCATGGTGGTTTTTCAAGACGGAAAACCGAAAAAAAGTCATTATCGTAAGTTTAAAATTAAAACCCCTGGCCCTGATGATTATGCTATGATGCACGAGGTTCTCACCAGAAGATATGAAAAACTCACGGTTTCCGGTGAAAAAACACCAGATTTAATTGTGGTTGATGGTGGTCGTGGTCAGTTAAACATAGCAAAAGAAGTTTTGGATTCATTGAATATAAAAACGGGCGTCATTGGTTTAGCTAAGGAGTTTGAACAAGTTTTTGTACCTGAAGTTTCTATTCCCATAATTTTACCCCCTAATTCTTCAGCTTTACACTTACTTCAAAGTGTAAGGGATGAAGCCCATAGATTTGCAGTAACCTATCACCGAAAACTAAGAGAAAAAGACATGAAAAGATCTCCCTTGGATGAAATACCAGGTGTTGGTCCTAAACGTAAAATGAATCTTTTAAGACATTTCGGTGATTTAAATGCTATTCAAAAGGCCACATTAGAACAAATAGTTGAGGTTAAGGGAATCAATAAAAATTTAGCCCGTACAATATACAATTATTTTCACTGTGAACAGTAATGATTAAGAATTCTCCCAATGAGTTTTCCTGATTAATCATAAACAATCTTATAAGTCTAAATGGTGACATAATTAATAATAGTAATATATTCTATTGAAGGGGAGCGGCATGTCTCAAGTTAAAATATTGATTGTAGAAGATGAAAGCATTGTGGCCATGGACATAAAGCACCGTGCTGAAGTTCTGGGTTATCAAGTCACTGCAATAATACCCTCAGGGGAAGAAGCCTTGGAGAGTGTGTCCCAAAACAGACCTGATCTGGTGCTTATGGACATTGTCCTAAAAGGTGAAATGGATGGTATTGAGGCAGCCCAAAAGATAAGGGATAATTATGATATTCCTGTGGTATATTTAACTGCTTATTCTGATGAAAGAACCCTGAAACGAGCTAAAATTACACAACCATTTGGTTATATAATAAAACCCTTCGATGATAGAGAATTACACAGTGCAGTTGAGGTAGCTCTATATAAACATCAAATGGAGAGTAAACTTAAAGAAAGCGAAAAATGGCTCTCTACAACACTAGAAAGTATCGGAGATGCCGTTATCGCTACTGATAAAGAGGGTAAACTTAAATTCATGAATCCTGTGGCTTGTGAGGTAACAGGGTGGAGTCATGATGAAGCCATAGGTAAGCCATTAAGCGAAATTTTCAGAGTGATTAATCAAGATAGCAGTTCCGTTGTGGATGATCCTGTGGCTAAAGTTGTGGAAAATGATGCAATTATTGAACTACCTCCTCAAGTCTGTCTGATAAACAAGACTGAGCAGCATATTCCTATTGATGACAGCAGTGCTCCTATAAAAGATGAAAATGGTAACATTATAGGTGTGGCACTGGTATTTAGGGATGTAACCCAGCGTAGACAGGAAGCAAAAGAAAGAGAGGAACTACTCAAAGACAAAGCCAGAGGAGAACTTTCCGGGTTCATTCTCAGTGCTCTACCCATATTCGCTTCCAATATTCCACCACAAGTTAGGAACAATATAGTCCGGAGCTTTGGGGATAGGTTTGAAAAGAACATGAAACCCCTATTTCTGGAGGAAATGGAAAACTGCCAGAATAACAAAAGAATGGACTCTCAAGACGATTCTCAATCATCCCCGGAAATTATCTTACAATGTTATCTTTCATGGGTCAGTGAATTTATGTCCAATTTGGGGATTGTCACCTCTACCGAAATTAATCCCGAATCTGGAAAAAATTATCTAAATTTTGAGAACTGTCCCTGGATGAGTGAAGGTAGTGTCAGCCCAATATTTTGCTTGATCTGCAGGGCTATAGTTATACGCAGTTTCACTTGGACTTCACTAAAAGGAAATGTAGAACAAAACAAGTGCATACTTGATGGTAATAAAAATTGTTCATTTGATTTCAAACTATTCTAAGATTTAAAACTTTTATTTTATTTTCAATTTGAAAAAAAATTTAATAAGTTTAAAAAAAATACTTGTAGCCAATGAATTGATATAATG
>JAHKLP010000129.1 GCA_020855015.1 Methanobacterium sp. | reverse complement strand
TAAATTTGATATCAGGTTCAATATCAATTATTTATACTTGAATTTTTATGAATTTAAATGTCTATAAAGTTAAAGGAATTTTTCAACTCCTGCATGTAAACTGAATCTTTTAGTATACTCCGGGTAAGTATTTTATGAATACCTGATCCATACTGTGCAGCCTTTTTTGGTCGCTCCACAATTTCCTGAGGAACTCCTAAGTCCATAGCCACTTCTCTCAAGATACATTTACGCAATCGGTCATTTACGTCATTAATCTTGTATTTCATGGGTGTATTCATGGCTATATTTATAATTTGTAGATCTAGATAGGGAACTCTTAATTCCACACTGTGAGCCATGGTTACTTTATCATCGCGCTCCAGATTAACATGGTAAAGATTTTCAACATCATTCCTAAGATCTTCTTGAGTTTTCTCACCTTTTTCAGTGTAAAATTTAAGGTAGCGATGATAACCAGCGAATAGTTCATCAGCACCCTGTCCAGATAACATAACACGCAGGCTGTTTCTATGGGCCATCTCAGCTGCCAGATATGCAGTCATACCCACTCCTAATTTCATAATGTTCCATTCTTCTATGGCATTTAATACGTGAGGGATGCATTTTCTGACCACATCCTCGTCAACCACTTTGGTGTGAATGGGGAGCCCCATATGGTCTGCCACTTTCATTGCAAAATATACATCAGGTGAACCTTCACTACCCACTGTGTAAAGTTCAGTTTCAACTCCCAGATCATTGCATACCACAGTTAGTATAGTACTGTCCACCCCGCCTGAGAAAGGGATTCCCACTTTTTTCAGACCAGTCACTCTTTTTTCAACGGATTTTATAATGCTTTCTTTTAGAATATTTTTTAAATCATCTCTATTTTGGATGAATCTTTCAGCAGACAACTTTTTTGACAATAAGTTATTTTTTAGAGGTTTTAGTTCCTGGTTGTGAAGCATGCAGTCTGGTGGTAGACTGTGGGTTTCATCTATACCCACTTTCCACAATGCCTTTCTTTCAGATGCAAATCCTGAATAACCATTATATGAACCATAATATAGAGGTTTTACTCCAAGGGGGTCTCGAACTGCCACTAAATCTTTTCCATCATAAGCTGCAAATGCGTAATCACCATCAAGCTCTTTTAAAACGTTAGGGATACAGATGGGCAGGTTACCATTGTAGTATCGTGTGATCAGTGCTAATATGATCTCTGAATCGCTATCAGTTTTAAACTCGTAATTAATTGTTTGTTCGAGTTCACCACGTAAATTTTCATGGTTATATATTTCGCCGTTGCATGCCAGAACTATTTTTCCTTCTTTTAATGGTTGGATAACATCAGAACCAACAATAGATAGGAGGTTATGTCCAAGACCAAATTTTCCTTGGGGTATATCCAGATCATCTAAGTTACCATAAGATATAGTGCCATCCACATACACTCCGGACATATCAGGTCCCCTGTGTTTTAGGGTTAGTAACATCTCACGCAATTTATCTCTGATTTTTTCCCCAAAGATACCGGTTATGGCGCACATATTATAAAATCCTAGATTAGCGTTTGTTTTAAAATAATTTTGGATAATATATAAAAATTATATTTTAAACACAGTATATTTTTTTTATTATTTGTCTTCTAATATGATATCTAAATCATCCAACCGACTTCTTATGGCATCAGAGAGTTCCCAGTCTTTCTTTTTTCTGAGTTTTTTTCTAATGTCAATAATGATATCTACCAGTTCGTCTTCCAGATGTCCTTTGGAGTTTTTTGGTTGGGACGTGAAATTTAAACCTAAAATATCAGAAATTTCATTAAAGAAAAACTTGATGTTCTGCACTGACTTTTGGGAGATTTCCCCCTGTCTTATATTTTGATTGGTGGCTCTAATAAAATCAAAAATGAGTGAAAGTGCTGATGGGGTGTTAAAATCGTTATCCATGGCTTCCAGAAACTTAAATTTGGTTTCTTCTAATAATCTGTCAATTTCTTGGTTTTCCTTGGTTTCAGGAATACTATTATGGGGTGATGATTCATCTGGCGAGGGTTCATCTAGTGAAGAATCATCTACATTTAACAGTTCCTCTAGGGTTTCGTAGAATTTGTATATCCTATTCAAACTATTATGGGATTGTTCCAGAATTTCCTGGCTGAAGTCAATGGGGCTGCGGTAATGTGTAGATAATACAAAAAATCGGAAAACATCTGGTGAATATTTTGTGAGGAGTTCTTTAATGGTGATGAAGTTTCCCAGAGATTTGGACATCTTCTCACCCTTCACATTTAAAAAACCAGTGTGCATCCAGTATCGGACCATTGGTTTTTGGCCTGATGCTGATTCCATCTGGGCGATTTCTGCTTCATGATGGGGGAATATCAGATCCAAACCACCCCCATGAATGTCGTACTGAGGTCCGAAGTACTCTTCAGTGATTGCAGTGTCTTCAATATGCCAACCTGGACGTCCCGTGCCCCAGGGAGAATCCCATGTGGGTGTTTCATCTTTTTTCTTCCAGAGAGCAAAATCTTCTGGATTTCTCTTGCTGGAGTCTGGGCTGATTCTGTGCACATTCAGATCCTCGATTTTGCGGTTGGATAGCTTACCAAAATCCGGATATTGTGATATGTCAAAGTAAACTCCAGTATCAGTTTCGTAGGCGTATCCAGCCTCTAGTAGGGTTTCAATTTGGACTATGATCTCTTTTATGTGTTCAGTTGCCCGAGCATAAAAATTTACATTTTCCACTCCCAGGGTCTTCATATCCTGGAGGTATTTGGCCTCAAATTCTCTGGCGAGATCTATTGGATCTTCACCTGTGGAAACTGCCCTTTTAATTATTTTGTCATCTATATCCGTGATATTCTGCAGGTAAAAAACACTGAAACCACGATATTTAAGGTAGCGTGCTATGATGTCAAAGGAGATGTAGGTCCGGGCATGTCCAATATGCGAATTATCGTATACTGTTGGTCCGCAGACAAATAGTTTTACCAGGTTTTCTTTCATTGGTTTGAAAGTTTCTTTGCTACGGGTGAGTGTATTGTAAATTTTTATCATTTAATCACTTGAATATTAACTAATCTTCTTTCTCCGGTGGTTTGGATTTATATCATCCGTTCTTTCCAACGTCATATCTACCCCTAACTACACCCATTATATAATAAAAGCCGAGATCGGGATTTGAACCCGAGTATCATGGTCTGCAGCCACGCACCTAGCCGCTCGGTCATCTCGGCAAAAAAGAACCTTAAGATTATTTTAGCATAACCCTATTTGAGTTTAACGTTTTCTTTAATTAGGTTACTGGGCCATATTCCCCATTCCTTTTTTGGTCTAGTAACTAATTCCCATTTACAACTCAATTACAGTTATGTTCTCTATTCATGCTGTTATATCTAGATAACAGAAATAACTAATATTCTTTAGTTTTATAAATAGAGAATATATAGGTCATATTTTCCACTATTGTGGGAAGTATTTTGGTATAAATTCTTTTGTTTTAAATTTCCAAAATTAAAAAGGAATTAACCGGTGTTAATCAACCTTTTCGCCAGCTTCAGGGCCTGGTTTGACTGAGTATACATCGGTTACTTTAACCACTATTGCTGCTTTTGGGTTCAGTTTGGTCATTACATTCTGAGCCCATTCCACTACTTCTTCAAAGATTTTACCTGATTTGAATATTTTTGCAGTTCCTTTAATCTGGTAAGGATTCTTTTGAGCATCTTTGGTAACAATGGCCACATTGGGATTTTCTTCAATGTTTTTACGAGTTTTTTTCATGTAGTTATCTGCAATCAATATACTCTCATTGTCAATGGGCCTTGCAAAACCTATGGGAACAACATTAGGAATCCCTTCGCCGCTTGCTGTTGCCAAAAATACTAAATCCTTTTCTATTGCATCCATCATCTCATCAGTCATGGTCATTTAATCACCTGAATTTGAAAACAGTGAACATATGATTTATAATAATTAATACGTTTTTCAATAACATTAAAACTATCCATGGAGAAACATATCATTGTATAAATAGAAAAATGGGATATCAATACAACAAAAACGCGATTATAAACATCGTTGAAAAAATAGAATGATATTTAGCAATACCACTATACTAAGGCATTAACATATATGATATTTAATATTTCATCTTCTAATGTTCTATTTTTTTTCCATCAGCCTTCTGACAGCTTCATCAAACAATATTATTGACTTTTCAAGTACCAGTTGAACAGAATAATTACATGAATGTCGCAGATTTATGATATTTTTGGCCTTACCATTTGATTCAATAAGAACCAGGGGGTAACTTCGACATACTTGTGGTCTTGAATTATATATGCTGCAACAGTTGGTCTCAGGATCAACGAATTTACAGGGCTGAATTTCTTTGAGTTCGTAATGTTCCGGGTATAATTTGTTGCGAATGATTCCCTTTTCCAGATCTGAATTGAAATTCAGGAGGATATTCAGTTCATCCTTATGGATGAATATGGATTCTGATTCTCTGCAGCATCTTCCACAAATGGTACACCATTCTGGATGTTCCTTGGCCAGTTCATAATTTGATTGGCCGCCTATTGCATCTAATCCAAGGATGTCGGCAAGTGCTATTATTTCCTTAAGGTCCCCTTTACTAACCCCTAATTTCTTGTATTTTTTGACAGATCTTTTCTTTTTCAACCTCTGAAAAACAGCCTTCTCCAGAAGTTCAACCTCTTCAGGAGAATTTTCGCCTTCTTCTGAATTCAAAGCTCTTTGTCGGAGCTCATTAAACAGTTCCTTATCAATAAGAAGATCCCTTAACATGATGACACTCACTTATAATAGCTATTTAAATAAAATATATAGTCCATATTAATTATTTATATTAAAAAAATCATCGTCTTTCCAGTGGATATCACATTAATTTTTTTGGTCAGCTTCATGGTACTGGGCCAGTAATTCTTTCTCTTCCTCTTTTTTAGGAAACATGGAGTATACGATGGCCGCTCCAATAATAATGGCAATCATCCCCGCAAAGTAAGCCCAATGACCTCCAACTAAAAATGAATATTTTGCTGCAGCAATGATCTGGCTTGAATATTCTGGATGACCCTGTGCTAGGGCAGCAGCACTGGAAAACGATTTTTGGAGAGTTGCTTCAATACCACTGGTTATTTTATCCTGGGCAGAGGCCGGTAAATGACTGATCTGTGATGAAATAGACCTGGCATAACCCGCTGTTAGGAGTGCTCCAAATATGCTAGTCATAATAGCACCGCCAAAGTCACGTTGCAGATCTGCTGTTCCAGAAGCCATACCCACCCTTTTAACAGGAACTGAACCAGTAAGAGAATGGGAAGCCGGAGTTCCAGCCAATCCCACTCCTATTCCCACCAGTGCATAAGCCAGTCCCACTTTCCAGTAAGGTATATGATCTTTCCATAAAAGCAGCATAGTCAAAAAACCTAAGAAACAGAACAAATAACCGGCCAGTAATGTAAATCTTGAACCATGG
>JAHKLP010000038.1 GCA_020855015.1 Methanobacterium sp. | reverse complement strand
TTCAATCTAAGAAGAAAATAATCCTTATTTTAGTTTTGTCGATTATACTAATGGTAGCAGCTGCTTTTACTTATTATGTTTCTGATTATTATCATGCTGATACTAATGCCATTGCTGCATTAAACTCGACTGAATCTTACAGTGTAGAAAACACTGCTGAATCTGTGACATTCACTCCTAAAATTAACCAGAGTGCTACTGGGATAATAATTTATCCCGGAGCTAAAGTAGAAGCTGAATCTTACTCAGTATTAGCTTCTAAACTGGCTGAAAATGGTTACACCACAGTAATAGCTAAAATGCCATTTAACCTGGCATTTTTTGGTACAGACAAGGCAGATCAAATTATTGGAAATCATACTGAAATAAATTCGTGGGTAATTGGAGGTCATTCTCTGGGCGGTGTTTTTGCATCAGAATATGCACTTAATCATCAGGATAAAATAAAGGGAGTTATCTATTTAGCAGCCTACCCCTCTTCAAATGCATCTCAGGCCACCTTTCAATCATTATCAATTAGAGGGTCTCTGGATAACTTAACCCGGGCAGAGGATCTATCGGAGAATATTGATAAATTCCCGGTTAATACAACTTTCATCACTATTGTAGGTGGTAATCACTACAATTTCGGTAATTATGGAGTTCAAAATGGAGATAACAACAGCACTATAACCCGAGAAGAACAACAACAGCAAACAATTAACGCGATAATTAAGTTCGTGAAGAGTCTCTAGGATCAAAAGAGTGCACCATAAATGGAATTATGATCCGGATTCAAAAATCGACCCTGCCAATTATTAGGGAATAACCCTTAAGTAATGTTCTTCATTTGCCCCCGCATTGAACTCAATACTGGAAACTTCATCCATCCAGTCCTCAAATATTTTCCATAATAGGTCATCATCAGCATAGATGCAAAAAACAGGCCCATCCTCATCCTCCATAATGAACTTTTCTACATCACCATAATCCCTTTTAATGTCACTGAGAATTTCATCTGCTAAGTTCTGTTTTTCTTTTTCCATTAAAGATCACTCCTTAATTAAATCAGATTATTAAACCCTAGTTTTTGGGCGTAACGTATTACTTCACCTATTTCACGAGATGTGGGGATCCGAGAAATGTCTTTACATTCCTGTGCCTTGAAAACAGGACTGTACTGACCCATAATGTTTAAAACCACTTCTGAGCCTAAATTTTGATATATCCATCTTAATAAGGGTTTTGAACAACATTCAACATGATTCGGGAGAACCAGATGTCGAATTATCATCTCCCCTGCTTGCCAGGCTATCTTATGGTTTCTTCCCACCACTTCCATATAGTCAGGTATGTCTGAAAGTCGCAGGGCACATTCATTATTGCCATACTTAAAATCTGTCAGGTAAACATCAGTGAATCCATCCAAAAGGTGCATAGCATCTTCAGAAAGATACATATTACTATTCCATACCACTGGGATGTTCTCTGATACCATGGTCATGGTGCGGAGGATGTAATGGAGATTAGGGGTTGGATCCCCGCCCACAAAATTAACATTTCTGGAACCAGCAGTTCTCCTTTTCTCAATGATCGATGCGAGGTCTTTTTCATTCAAAATATTTCCCCTGCCTGGATTTTGACTTATGTCCCAGTTCTGGCAGAAAACACATCTAAAATTACATCCTGCAAAGAAAATGGTGTGACTGGGAACCAGTGGTGGTTCCTCACCAACATGCATAAATTCAGAAGCAATTAGAGGATCAGCGACTCCACAATCACCCTTTTCGAATCTTCTATTAACTCCACAGGTTTTTTCACAAAAATTACAGTTTTGGAACATTGCTTCTGCAATTTTAACCTTTATATCTAGATATGAAAAGGATGGTTTTGGTTCAATAGAATTTATATGAATTATCTTTTCGTGCTGGATGAAAGTTGAAAGTTCTCTATAGCGTTGTCTGAAATCACTTCTCAAACGTTCGTGTTCTTCCCACAGAGAATTAGTATCATCACTATCTTGTGCTTCCATCATTGAAGCTACTTTATGCCTTGCCAATTTCTGGTTGGCCATTACTGCCAGATATTTTGAAAGAACATGTTCCATGTTCTGATGGGTAATGTTAAATGTGATTCCTGTTCCTCCATCTTGGAAAATATCTAAATATCAACCATAATTTAATATTAACCTATAACTCTTAAATTGGAAACAGTAATGGGGGGTACGATAAAAGGACCTAATTGGCGGGTTTTTTGGGAAGCTGCGTTGGCTTCTTTTAATATATCAAATATGTTACCCGATAGCATAGCCTTCTTAACTGGATATGCTAGTTTTCCATTCTCTATTTTAAATGCATTCATTGCCTCTACTGAGAAATCTCCAGATATGGGGTTGGCAGTATGTGCACCTAAAACGTCAGTGACAAAAATTCCATCATTTATATCAGAAAGTGGTTCAAAATTTTTAAAATCGAAAATTAGGTTAGAAAGTCCCACTTCTGGCATGTCACTGAATGATGATCGCATCCCGTTTCCTGTGCTATTTGTGTTTCCCTTTTTAGCTGTTTTTAAGTCGTATAAAAAGTTTCGGAGTATTCCATCCCCCACTATGACTGTTTTTTGGCTTGCTGTTCCCTCTCCATCAGCACGTGAAGAGTTGAGACCACCTTTGATGGTTCCATCATCGTATATGCATAAAGATGATGATGAAATCTTTTTACCCATCATGTCTGCGTAGATTGACCTTCCCCTCTGCACGTTATCCCCATTGATGGCTTGAGAGAAGTTTGAAATCAGACCCGAGGTAGCATGATAATCTAATAAAACCTTTGTGTCTCCTGTTTCAATATTTTTTCCTCCCCTGGAGTTTAACGCTAATTCACAAGCCTTATGAGCTATTTTTTCAGGGTCTATATCCATTTTCCGGGATGAATCTGATTCACTTGCAGTAGAAACACCCTCCCCATCTGAGACGTTTACGGCAATAAAAGATGAAATGTAAGTGGCAACATCTTCACAGAATGCACCTTCCGAATTGGTGATTATAATTCTGGAACAACCAGCAGAAACCCCGCCAGAAGTTGGTTCACACTTTTTATCCAGAACGGTGTCAATCATAGATTTTCCTAACTCAATGGATTCTTCGAGATCCATTACTTCAATTTTACGGTCATAAATCTCTTTAATGTTAGGATAATCTGATTTAGGGGCAAATGATAAGTTTTCATCAGCAAGGTTTGCATTAGCATTGGAAACTGCCTTATCAACAGTTTCCAGTAACTTGTCCTTTTGGGTGGTGTATGCAAACCCCATTCTATTATCATTTATAACCCTGATACCAATGCCCATGGAGTATGCTTCTTTGGCAAAGTCCACTTGGTCATTCTGGATGGTAGCGTCAACATTTTCGGTTATTTCCAGGTAAATTTCTGCTTGATCAGCATTTTTCAACGCATAATCTAGTGCCTGGTTTCCTAAATCGTTCATCATTGTAAAAACCTCTCTAATGCCTCTTTAACTCCATTTCCATATGGTTTTTCTGTTACATAATCAGCGATTGCTTTTAGTTCGGGATGAGCATTGGCCACTGCCACCTTCACCCCTGCTATTTTGAGGAAATCCAAGTCATTTTCACTATCGCCCACTGCCAGGACTTCCTCACTGCGAATTCCCTTATTTTTAAGTAATTTTAGTAGTGAGGAACCTTTGTTCACTTCTGGGTCTGTTAGGTGAATTGCAAATCCTGAATCGTAAATTTCAACATCATACTCCTTCAAAGCCTCTTTAATCAGCTTTGAAGAGACATTTCGATACAAGGCTATTTCAGAAACCCTTTCGAATGAATGTTCAACCATTTGAACGGGATATATGGTTTCAAGATATTTGTAAGCTTTTTTGCTTTTTTTAATGTCGCCTAACACGAATTTTTTATCGTCACACTTTATGACTCCACCATTTTCTGCCACCAAACCCCCTGTGGTTCCCAGTAACATGGATAGAAACTTGCTAAAAGCAAGGATATTACCTGTGACAATAATTACCGGTATTCCCATTCTCTCTGCATTCTGTATGGCTTCAATGGCATTCGGGCATAATCTTCGCTTGTTATCGGTTATTGTTCCGTCAATATCTAGTGCTATGGCATTTATCAATTCAAATCACCGGAAATAAGGAAAGTTCGGGCATTATTTATTTTAATCAAGGAATGATCCGTATCGATAGGCAATGTTGCAAGTTCCTTCTTTGCTCACCATACAGGCGCCTACTGGATTAGTGGGGTTACATTCTTTTTTAAATAATTTACAGTCTTCTGGTCTAGCTACTCCTCTTAAAATAGCTCCACATATACATCCAGAAATTACTTCTGGGATTTCTGCTATTTCAATGTCGAATTTTTCTCTTGCATTTACATGGGCAAATTCATCTTTAATTTCCATTACAGAATCTGGAATTGGTGGGAAACCTCTCCACTCCTTTGTTGTAATGTAGAAGACTTCTTCAAGGAGTTTTTGGGCTTTTAAATTACCTTCATCTCTGACTGCACGTTTATATTCATTTTGTACAATGGCTTTGCCCTCATTTATTTGTTTGAGTATCAAATACACTGCTATAAGAACGTCCATTGGGTTAAATCCAGTTACCACTTGGGGAATTCCATATTTTTCTGAAAAAATATCGTAGGGTTTGGTTCCTATAATTGTGGAAACATGTCCAGGCTCTATTAAAGCGTTGAGATTCACTTCCCCTGATTCAATGAGGAAATTTAAGGCCGGAGGTATCATTCTGTGGCATGATAAAACTGAAAAGTTTTCCGGTGGGTTAGAAACTATCTCCGCTGCTGTGGTTGGAGCAGTGGTTTCAAACCCTGCAGCCATAAAAACTACTTCATTATCAATATTATTGGCTAGTTCCACTGCGTTATTTATGCCATAAACTATCCTAACATCAGCACCATCTGCTTTGGCGTCGGCCAAAGATCCAGTTCCTCCAGGCACTCTCATCATGTCCCCAAAGGTTGCAATGGTTACTCCTTGCCTGGCCAGATCAAGACATTCTTCTACTTCGCGTGCAGGAACACAACAAACTGGACATCCAGGCCCTGCCACTACTTCCACTTCTTTAGGTATTAATGACCTTATCCCATGCTGCATAATCGTGTGCTCGTGAGATCCACATACATGCATTATTTTTACAGGTTGGGCGATGTTTTCTATGCGTTTTACTATTTTTTCGGAAAGATCTTTCATTGTATTCATAAAGCCACCTTAATCTGATGATAAAAGATTAATTTGTCAATAATCAGATATGTTCAAATACATTT
>JAHKLP010000134.1 GCA_020855015.1 Methanobacterium sp. | reverse complement strand
GCATCTTTCCGAACACCAACCTTCAACACTTCCCCTACTACTAAGTTATGATCACCACATTCAATTATTTTCTCAACCCGGCATTCCATATAGGCCAGACTTTCCTTTATCCAGGGAGGTTTAACCTTTTGTGAAGGCATCTGGGTCAAACCAGATTTTTCGATCTCATTTACTCCATGGGGGAATTTTTCACTGGTGATCCATAATTCCTGGAGGATATCCTCTGAGGGAATGTTTATTACCATTTCACTGGTTTGTTCCAGGTTCTGGTAAGTATGGTGGCTGGGAACTGATGCCACAGCAATAAAGGGAGGATTGGATGATACAGGCATGGTGAATGAAAAAGGAGCAGCGTTAACCTTACCATCCGGGCTGGCAGTGGTGACTATAATTGTTGGTCGGGGTGCTAGTACCCGGTAAAAGTTTCCCAAATCCAGATCTGTGAATTCCAATTTAACATCTCCTCTAGTTGATTTAGATTCTTATTGATAATTATCAATTTAATGGTAAAAATTTTTTTAGTAATGCTTTATCTGCTGGTTATAAATGGGGTTATACCCCTATTTTTCTGCCATTTTTTTCTTCCAATCCTTATTACCCTTAAGATAATCTGCACCACAGCTTTTAATGAATTCATCACATTCTTCATCTGGATTTCCATCACCGATCATTTTACCATCATCCATACGTATCGCTCGGGTAGCCAGTTCTTCAATGAAATCAACATGATGACTTACCATTAGTATAGTGGTATCAAATTCCTGATTTATCTGTTTAAGGGAGTTTGAAACCATTCTAAGCGTAATTGGGTCCAGATCACCAAATGGTTCATCCAATATTAGAACTTTAGGGTTTGATGTTAGAACCAGTGCCAGTGTGGCTCGAACCTTTTGGCCTCCTGATAATTCATATGATTTTCGGTTAAGAATATCCATAGGCAGATTCAAAGCTTTAAATATGGGTTCTGCGTATTCTTTAACTTTGTTATCCGGAAAACTGGGGAAAAGTTTATCTAAAATATCAGATGAAAGACCAATTTGTTCCAAACGTTGTTTAGCTTCATTTTCCGGCAGATCAGTTAATTGGTAAAGGACATCTAAGGCCAAATCACTTATGCCTAACTCTTCTGCTTTTTTCCTGGCTTCATCCACCACTTTAATTCCTTTAACCCCCAATCGTCCCGCTATTTGATCCCTAATCCGAGCATGGTGTACAAGGGCAAATTCCTGGTGCATGAATCCCATTTGTCTTCGTACTTTCATTCTGCCAATTCCTGGCTGATGCATATCCACCCACTCATCTTCCAGTTTAAAGGAAACTTCACCTTCATCTGGCTGGTCCAGACCACCGATCATGCGAAGCAGCACAGTTTTACCCGCACCACTGGGCCCAATAAGGGAAACTATCTCTCCTTCTTTTACATCAAAACTAACATCCTTTAACTCTAGCACATTACCTGCTTTAAGGAGGTAAAACCTCCTCTTCAAGTCCTTAGCTTTGATCAGTGTCTGACCTATCTTTTTAGGATCTCTTCCAGGGATTTGTGGTTCCATACCCTTTAGGAATCTTTTTATAATCTCATCTGGCAGTCCTTCACCAACTATGCGGCCATTTTCCATTAATACCAGACGTTGAGATAAATAATGATGAACTTCAGGAAGGTGTGATACCAATACAACAGTGACACCTAATTCCTGATTGATTTTTTTAATTGAATCTAAAATTTCTTGTTTTGTTTTAGGGCATGACATAGTAGCTGGTTCATCTAACAATAGAACTTTTGGCTTTTTAGCTAACTGTCTAGCCATGATAAGTCTTTGTTTTTCACCACCGCTCAGTACTGGTGCAAAATGGTCTGCCTTATGTTCCAAACCAACCACACGGAGAATCTCCATAGCCTCTTCTTCAAATTCACCATAAGCAAATTCAAAATCAGTTAAGGCTTCGTCACCATATTTGGTCCCGGATAATTTTCTTATTACATTATTCAGGGCTGTTTCAGACCATAATCCAAAAGAACGCTGGAGATGGATTGCAGTTACTTCGCGTAACTTGCGAAAATAGTAACTGGATGAGTCCGAAGCTACTTCAACATTATCAATTTCGATTTCTCCCTCTTCGAAAGGTTCCACACCCCTGAGCACACGTAGAAGGGTGCTCTTTCCTGATCCACTCCTTCCAATTATGCCTAAAATTTCTCCCTCTGCAACTTCCAAGTTAACATTATCCAGGGCCTTGATTTCCGGGCCGTCTTCTATTTTGAAAGTTTTTGATAGATTTTCAATCTTAATCATTCATATCACCGTCATTATTTTGCTTTTATCAAAATTGGATTACATGGCGAGTTATAAAATAATCATTGGATATAAGACACTATTTCTTGTTACACATCTCGAGATATATAGGTTATCCTCTTTTATACATGCATTTTTTTAAATCTTTAATGATAATATAAGTAAGGTATTAAATAACAATTCCTGATCTACTTAATGTACTAAATAGAATTAAAAACAACTCCCGCAGAATATAAAGAAATCCTAAGGCCATAAAATTTGCTTAATGGTATTTTTGAGGGGTTTTAAGTTTTTAATCTGATTATTTACCTGGTTGATGTTTTTGGTTAATTATTTATGATTGCAGAAATAAAGTAAACAAAGTAATCCAATTTTAAGATAAGTTCACGGTATAATTCACAATTTTATAGTAAATAATTAAGAGGAGACAATTGATTTGTGTATGGGTTGTGGAATGTGTGGCTTGCAGCTTCCAGGTCTATGCATAGTTTTAATGGTTCAACTGTTAAGCCAGAACAATTATGGTTTGAGGATAATGTTATCCGAATTAGGCGGAGAATAAAAGGAAAATAGTGCGTAAAAAATACAATTAACCAGGATCATTAATCTGATGAGTATCTAAAAAGATTTTTCTAAAAATAAGTATGATGGTGTGTTATTATGAGGGGACTGCTTGTGGGAAGGATGCAACCAGTGCACCAGGGACATCTGCAGGTCATTAAAAGGATCTTAAAAGAAGTTGACGAAGTGATTATTGGTATTGGCAGTGCACAGCTCAGCCATAGCATTAAAGATCCCTTCACAGCTGGTGAAAGAGTGATGATGTTAAGCAAAGCCCTGTCAGAAAACGATATATCAGCTTCAAATTACTATATTATACCAGTTCAGGATATTGAATGTAATTCTCTCTGGGTAGCTCATATGGAGATGTTAACCCCTCCCTTTGAACATGTATATTCTGGGAATCCACTGGTCCAGAGACTTTTTACTGAAAAAGGATACCAGGTTACACAGCCACCACTGTTTAACCGGGAAATCTATTCCGGCACTGAAGTCCGACGGAGGATGCTTGCAGATGAGGATTGGATGAAATTACTTCCAGAATCAGTGGTTGATGTTATTAATGAAATCAAAGGTATCCCCAGAATTAAACACCTGGCCAGAAAAGAGGTTAGTGATATAATATGATCATTGCAAAAATTGTCCATGATGACGAGAAAATAACTCTATGGGATTTAACAGAACAGATTAAAAAACAGTCCAATATTGATGAGTGCGGAGCTATATTCACTTTTGAGGGAATTGTTCGAGGTAAAGACCCCTCTAAAACTACAGATAAAATTGTTTTAAGTTCTCCTGACCCGAAAAAAACTGAAAAAAAACTTGAAATAATTCTAAAAGAGGTTCAAAATAAACATGGGGTAAAAAATATGGGAGTGATCCATTATCTGGGTAAGTTCCTGCCAGGTGATCCTATGTTCCTGGCAGTAGTAGCAGGTGCCCATCGTCATGAAACCCGAGCTGCCCTGGAAGAAATCATTGAAAGGGTGAAATATGATTTGGACTTTCAAAAAGAGGAACATGGAAGTGCAGGAAGTAATATAATCATGTCTGGGGGTTAATTGAGACTCACCTAAATAACAATTTTTTGTTTTAGATAGTTTAACATGATTTATTGAAGATAAGGAGAATTCTAATGTATAATATAGTTCCTGATAATATTTCTAGTGCCGGATTTGTTGCATTTTTAACAGGTCTTTATCAGCGGAACAAAGTGATTTTAACCATTTCAACAGGAATATTCTTAGGTTTCTTATTTTTAGGTATTCTGGTTGGTTACTTTTCATCAAGCTTCATTGAAAATATTCTTAAAACCTTCTTCAAACTACTTCGAGAAGCTATTGTTGAAATAAACACACTTTCAATATTTATAAAAAATCTTCAAGCAGTACTTATTATGTACATTGGTGGGATTATCGTAATAGTTCCCGTAATAGTCTTATCATTTAATGGATTCCTTTTAGGGGCCTTTTTCGGTTGTGTGATGCATGGTGGTTTTAACACTGCTACTACAGTTTTAACTCCATGGCATTTCATTGCCTTCACAATGCCTCATGGTATTTTTGAACTTCCAGCCCTTATTATCGCCGCTGCGGCAGGACTCAGAATCTCAACCCTGGTTATAGGTTTGATAAAAAATTCAATTAGAAAAAAACCGGTTAGTGACCAATACTGGAAATTTAAGGATTCCATAGCATTGCTTGCAATTGCCATAGTACTACTCTTAATTGCTGCAATAATTGAAGCTAACTTCACTGGAACAATAGGATACTACCTTACTGGTTTACCAGTAACATCATCTTAATTCAAGAAAATTACCATCCTATCATCAATAAAAAAAAAGAATACACATCAAAATTTATCTATTATTAGTCATCTAAATTATAACTTAGTTTAAGTTAGCTAGGGGGATGAAATTGAAGTCTATAAGGGACAGCGTACATGGAAACCTTCAGTTAGAAGAGTTTGAAGTCCGTTTAACTGATACGCCAGAAATTCAGCGTTTAAGAAGGATTAAACAACTTGGATTTACTTATCTCGTATATCCTGGTGCCAATCACAGCCGCTTCGAACACTCTATAGGTGCCATGTATCTTGCTTCACGCCTGGCTGGGAATCTCAGATTGGATGAACATACCCAGACACTGGTTAGAAGCTGTGCCATTCTCCATGATGCAGGTCACGGACCATTTTCCCATGTTTCTGAAGGGGTAATTGATACATCCCACGAAAAATTAACTTATAAACTCATTAAAGAATCTCAACTTGGCGACATATTATCTGAAAAATTTTCCATAAAAGAAATTATCACAGTCATCAGTGGTAAAGGACCACTAGGACAGATAATATCTGGAGAACTTGATGTAGACCGGATGGACTATTTATTAAGGGATTCTTACTATACTGGGGTTGCTTATGGGGTAATAGATGTTGAACGCCTCATTTACAATATGAAACTTGATGATGGTTTGTTACTTAAAGAGAAAGGAGTTCAAGCAGCTGAATCAATGTTACTTGCCCGATATTTCATGTACCCCAGTGTTTACCAGCATCATACCACCAGGATAGCCAATTCAATGTTCAGACGCTGCCTGAGAAAACTTCTGGAAAATGGAATTATAAACGCCAACGAGATCTATAAATACGATGACACGGATATTATTTCCGCTGCCAGGTCCCAGACGGGTTATATTCATGAAATAATGCGCCGTTTAGATACCCGACAACTTTATAAACGTGTATACTCCCTTAAAATTGATGAAACAATACCTCCGCAATACATATTTAAATTGGAGTTAAAGATTAAAAAAATAGAAGAAGAAATCGCAGATGAACTGGGAACTCACCATGACTGTATATTGCTTGATATCCCTGAATATCCTTCATTCCATGAAATGAGCACTCCAGTATCAGTTAATGGGGATACTGTAAAATTAGGTGATGTTTCCAATCTGGTGAGGGCTTTGAAGGATGCTCGTTTCAACCATGCTGACCTGTGCATATACCTGCCCGAAGACTATGCCAAGCAGGCTTTAAAGCTGAACTTCCGTGAATTTTTGGATATTCCTGATTGAATCTGTTGATATAAGCCAAGAAAGAGTAATTATGAATAGTTAGGATACAATACGTGAGTGATAAATATGATAGTGGTAGCCATTACTGGAGCAAGTGGAGTTATCTATGGTGTAAGGCTCCTGGAAGTCTTAAAAGAAATGGGGAAAGACACTGCACTGGTGGTAACTGAACCTGCACATATAATACTAAAACACGAAATGGACATTAATGCAGACCGCCTTAAACAGTTGTGTAACCATTTTTATGAACCAGACGATCTAACCAGTGCCATTAACAGCGGTTCATGCCGATTCGAATCAATGATCATCGTCCCCTGCACCATGAAAACCATATCAGCAATATCAACAGGATTCGCTGACAATGCCGTTACTCGCACTGCAGATGTGGCCTTAAAAGAAAGAAGAAAACTGTTACTAGTCCCCAGAGAAACCCCCCTACGCTCAGTTCATCTGGAAAACATGTTGAAGATAAGCCAAGAGGGTGGTATAATCTTACCAGCCATGCCTGCCTTTTATCATCAGCCCCAGAACATGGATGAATTAGTTGACTTCCTGGTGGGAAAAATATTGGATGTACTGCATATTGACCACAACCTCTACCAGAGGTGGCAAGGGGAAGTCCCATGATCCCAGATGAGGAATTCATACAGTCAGATAGTGTTCCAGGTCCCAGCAAGGAAGAAATAAGATGTCTGGTAATGTGCAAGGCAATGATAACCAGTGACGATATTGTAGTGGATGTTGGTTGTGGTAGTGGTGGATTCACTGTTGAATCAGCTCAAATAGCAAAAAAGGTTATATCACTTGATAAAAATCATGAAGCAATAGAAATAACCTCCAAAAATATTCAAAAGCATAACATCCAGGATAAGGTCCAACTCATAGAAGGGGATGCTCTAAAAGTTATTGAACAGCTAGAACCATTCGATGTACTCTTGGTGGGAGGCAGTAGTGGTGATCTTCCACAAATAATTGACATAGGAATTTGGAAACTAAAGAAAAAAGGCAGAATACTAATAACTTCTATTCTACTTGAAACCAGAGTGGAAGCAGTGCAAACCCTTAAAAATCTCGGATTGTATCCAGAAGTGGTTGAGGTAACCATTGCTAAGGGGAAGTTGATGGAGAGAGGAACAATGATGATGGGAAGAAATCCCATAACAATCATTTCCGCTGTTAAAAAATGAGAATTTTATACAATCCCCAGTTACAATATAATATTTAGAGAAAATGGTGAAATAATGAAATTATCTGATTATTTTGATTGGAGAGTGAAACTGGGAATATTACTGGTTTTATTATCCGCCATGTTATATGTTGTTCATTATCTAATCTTTAATGATGCTCATGGTGTATTCTTTTATATTGGTATTGACATCGCTTTTGTACCCATAGAAGTACTTTTAGTGGTGCTGGTGGTTGAAAATGCCATTAGCAGCAGAGAAAAAAAGTTGATGATGGAAAAACTCAACATGGTAATTGGTGTGTTCTTCAGTGAAGTGGGAACAGACCTTATGAGAACCATTGTTGAATTAGACCCAGACACTGTAGAAATACGCGATGAACTATTTGTCAACGATTCATGGACCAGCAAGGATTTCAAGACTGCCAAGGAAAAAATTAAAAGATTTGATTATACTTTGCCTATAAAAAATGATAATCTGGAATCCATTAATTTTTTAGAGAACACCAAAGAATTCCTGGTTGAGAAAAGAAAATTTTTACTGGCATTACTGGAGAACCCCAACTTACTGGAGCACGAAACATTCACTGACTTGCTCTGGGCAGTTTTCCATCTTATGGAGGAACTGGAGAAAAGGGAAAATATAAAAAATCTCCCCCCAACTGATTACCAGCATCTTACTGGCGACACTGTAAGGGTTTACAGCCTCATGATTCAGGAATGGCTGCAGTACATGGAACATCTGGAAAATAACTATCCTTATTTATTCTCTCTTGCTGTTCGAACCAATCCCTTTGATCCAGATTCAAAGGTAATGATATAAGAATAAATGGATAAGGAGTGCACTTTTTTTAAAAATTTTTCTTTTTTTTCTTTCCAGCGGGTTTTTTTAAGATTTAATGCCACATTCCGTAACCTTTTTAAGTGTTGCCACCAATATACTTAAAAAACTAAATGTGGTCGATGCAATGGAGAGTTTGACTCTCGAGCAATATAGAAGAATGGTGGATAAGGTATTAGAATTTAAAAGGTTGAATGGAGACCTACCCACTTATGCGGTAGTCGACGGTTGCCGCATTGGAAAAAGAGAATATATCGATATGATTGAAAGGGTGAATAAATTCTTCCTGGAGATGGGAAGAAACCCGGGAACTGTTGACATCGGACCTATTGAAGATGTTTCAGCGGTGGAAAAAATTTCAATATAATAATAGTTTCCATAAATATCTACCGATAATTCCTTTAAATCCTTGTAATCTCTTTAAATCCATTTAAGGTGGATAATCTCTTATTTTTCTGCTTAGCTTGCTTAATCTAAGGTCTTAAAGAATTAAATAAAAGCAATTTTTACCACTTATTTCAGATCTTGAGGGCGGTTAAGATTCTGGAAACTGGTTTTATCAGGATCAAGGATTTCAACACTAATATACCTGACATCAATATGGTTAAAAAGCGATCTGACATCCCTAAATCCCTGGTTCAACATATCTTCAATGAAGGGAATACATTCTTTATGATAATATCCATGTAAAGGTTCCAGAGAACCGTCAGGCCATTGGGGGACCATGGCCAGAACTTGTTTTTCTTCAATTATTTCAAATGTTTTCTTTATAAAATAGCCAGAAACAAAAGGGGAATCACAGGGTAGGACCAGGGCACCCCCCGCTTTAATATGGGATAAACCAGTTAATAACCCAAAAAGAGGACCCTGGTCTTTTTCAAGATCAGTTACCAGTTGAATTTGAGGATAAAGATCTTTCCGGAGTCTTTTATCATCGTTAATGAGATTTTGATAAGAACAGACCTGTTTTTTGTCTCTTAAAACCAGTATTATTTCATCAACAAGATGGTCCAGAGTTTCCAGCAGATAAACTAAGACAGGTTTATCATCCAAAATCATTAATCCCTTATCCTGACCCATACGCCGGCTTCTGCCACCACAAAGTATAATACATGATCTCATAAAAATAAAAGATTAAAATGTCCCAAATATTCATATAACTACAATAAACGACTAGTAGGATAATTGGGGCTTTCGTTGGTTATAAGAAGGTCATGAGGGTGACTTTCAGTCATACCACTGGATGTGATCCTGACAAAACGGGCTTTTTCCCACATTTCTTTTATATTAATAGCTCCACAGTAACCCATTGATGCTTTAAGACCACCCATAAGCTGGAATATCACTTCAGTGGCTGGTCCTTTAAATGGTACAACACCTTCCACACCTTCAGGAACCAGTTTGGCGTGTTTCATTGGCCCCTTAACTTCCTGGAAATAACGGTCAGTGCCTGCTCCAGAACCACCAGTCATGGCCCCCAGTGATCCCATTCCACGGTACTGTTTAAATTTACGTCCGTTCATTATAACCACCTCTCCTGGTGATTCAGTAGTTCCTGCAAGTAAACTACCAACCATAACTGAATCTGCACCTACAGCGATGGCTTTTGCAACATCTCCAGAGTATCTTAGTCCACCATCACCTATTACAGGAACACCATGATCTTTAGCTACATCAGCAACATCAGATATGGCTGTTAACTGGGGTACTCCTACGCCTGCAATTATTCTGGTAGTACATATGGATCCTGGGCCTATTCCAACTTTAAGACCATCCACATCACCAGATATCAAAGCTTCAGCTGCTTCAGCAGTTGCAATATTTCCGACAATCAGGTCAGCGTCAATGCTGTCCTTCATTTTTTTAGCAGATTTGATAATACTTGGTTTATGAGCGTGAGCCACATCCACGGCAATAATATCAGCACCAGCCTTATCTAAAGCTATTGCTCTTTCATGATCAAAGGGTCCGGTGGCTGCTGCAACCATGAAACGTCCATCAGAATCACGAACAGCGTTGGGATGTTTTTTACGTTCCAGTATATCTCTGATGGTAACTATGCCCACAATATGATTGTTTAATACAACAGGCAGCCTTTCCACTTTATTCTCATAGGCTATGTCCAATGCTTCCTCAGGTGTGGTGGATTCACTGATGGTCACCACTTCTTCAGTCATAAACTCACGCACCTTCTTCTGGGCATCAGAGTTTATAATGGGCTTAATATCACGACGACTGATAATACCAATAATTGTGCCGTTTTCCACCACTGGCAGACCACTAACATCTTCCATATCCATAATGATATTTGCCTCATGAATGGAACTTTCTGGAGAAGTGGTAATAACGTCTCTAACAGTTAGTTCTTCAGAACGTTTGACTTTTTCAACCTCTGCCACCTGCTCTTTAATGGTCATGTTACGATGAATAACTCCCAAACCACCTTCCTGTGCCAGTGCAATGGCCATCTCAGATTCGGAAACAGTGTCCATGGCAGAACTTACAATGGGTATGTTAAGACTGAAATTTCTGGAAACCCTGCTTCTGGTGTCTACATCTTTAGGTTCAATATTTGATATTGAAGGTACGAGTAGAAAATCGTCAAATGTAAATCCTTCTGGGGCTTTGTTTAATTTATCTGAAAACATAACATTTTTCCTCCATTCCACCATATTTATGGGATTAAAAAGTAATAGTGAAGTGATAAGACTTAATTAAAAGCCTTCTACCATCTGTTTTAGTCGGGCAACAGCTTCATGATGAATGCTTCCGGAATTACGATCTCCACCAATGCATGCTGCTCCCCTGATGCCAGCCACATCACAGCCAAGTTCTGCCAGGAGGGGCATCTGTTCCTGGGTGACTGAACCAGCAAGTGCTGATTTAAGACCATAGTTATGGGTTTCTTCAGTAAACTTAGAAATGGTCTCTTCATTCATAAAGTCAAATAAAGTTTTACCATCCTTAACTGCAGTGTCCACCATTGCCAGATCCGAGCCACTATCAGCAGCAACTCTGGGAATTTCCATAGGATCAACGGCTCCCACACGGTGTGCATCAGCATACCCAGAAGCAACAACGATAGCATCGGAATTGAACTCATCCACAGTTCTAACCACATTTTCCATGACTTCAAGGGCTTCAGAATAGTTTTTGGTACCGTATAATCCAACTTTGATGTAATCAGCACCGGAAGCTATTGCACCGGCAGCTGCCAGGGAAACTGTACCTGGTTTATATGGAACGTCTCCAAGGGTTGCACTAACCTGCATATTTTCTGGCGTAATTTCACGAATATTTCTAATCATCCATGGGAAATTAGCGCCCAGCGACCCTTCTTTGGGATTTTTAACATCAATTATATCTGCACCGCCATTAATGGCTTCTCGTGCTTCTTGGGTGTTTATGGGACTGATCAAGAGAAGCAAATATGATTCCTCCTATTTATTATTAATCAAGTCTTCTAACTAATATTTAAAACCTATGATTCAAGCATGATTGCTTTATTATTATTTAGTAATTCAATGATTTTCTTTAATTAAGTTCTTTTTTAAAGGGAGATCTGGTTTTTTTAAGATTATTTTTGATTTCCTGATGTTTTTGAGTATATAATCCTTTTTTAACAGATTCTTTTCTTAAGTCCTCTAACATTTGGTTGGTGGGAATTTCCACTGGACATTCATTGGTACACTGGCCACACAATGTGCATTTGTACAATCCTGAATCAAAGCAAACCTCATCATTATCAATATATTTACTTAGAACGATCCCTCTACCGCCCAGATGACGTAAGTATCCGAATTCAGGTCCAAGTGTTGTGTAAACCGGGCAGTTAACAATGCAAGCCCCACATCCAATGCACCACAAACACTCCTCATTCTCTTGAAGAGCTCTGCTCCGACCGTTATCCAGGAGTACCAGTATCACTCTTTTGGCACCATACATATCCTTGAGTAGGATCTGTTCAATATCAGCGGTCTTTGATGGGGAGGATACAATGTTCATGTATGCGGGGACGGTTTTTCCAGTGGCGTAGATTGTTTCTAGTTTCACCACTGACACCGCATCTTCCAGGGTAGGCACCAATTTATCGATACCCACTATAACTATATGGGTGTCCATCATGGTGAGAAGACTGATATTTCCCTCATTATGAACCATTAAAAGAGACCCATCCTCAGCAGCCACTGCATTGGCACCGGTGATTCCTATATTGCAGTTGGGGATTTTTCCTGTTATATCCTTTTTCACTGAATCCAGAATAGCCCTAGGTTCAGCTTTAACATCTTTCTGCAACTTACTGGAAACTATTTCTGCTATCCTGGCCATGTCCAGATGGCAAGCAGGACCTATTGGATGTGTAGGGTGGCTTTCATCAAATTGAACAATTCTATCACCAAGATCTGTTTCTAAAACATTTACTTTCTTTGATTCCAGGTATTCTGTGAGCTGGATTTCTCCGGCAGTGTTGGATTTGGATTTGGCCACCATGTCCTCATTTTTTACCAACTGGTAAATGACTTCACGAGCTTCATGAGCATCCTTTGCCATGACCACTTCAATCCCATTACTTTGAAGGTTTTCCTGAGCAATTTCCAGGAGGCTAGATAGATGTTTCACTGAATTTTTCCTGATCTTTTTAACCCTTTCTTTTAGATTGATTGTACGCTCATCCTTAAGGAGAGTGGCCCTTCGTTTGTCCAGAATATTGAAGGATTTATTCATTATTCTGAGGGATGAGTCATTCATTGTTTAACCTCTTTTTTTAGACCTAAAAGTAAAAACTGAGATAAATCCAGGATATCCATATCTTCATCATTCCGATCTTCTCGTGTACCATGACTTTCCTGGGCTGATTTAAGATTATGAATACAGAAAGGACAACAGGTAACCAGATGCCGGGCACCAGTCTTTACTGCATCTTCCACTCTCATCCTGGCAATTTCACTGGATAAATCGGGAAAACCGGATCTGACACCTCCACCAGCCCCACAACATCGGGAGTTTGCTCGGTTACTATCCATTTCAATTATTTTTGAAAGGTATTTAATAACCTGGCGTGGAGTTTCATACTCACCCATATGACGCCCCAGGTGGCAGGGGTCATGGTAGGTCACAGCATCTAAATCCAGAGAAGGGCTAATCTTATCATTTTTCAAGAGTTCCCAGAAAAGATGTGAAGTGTGAATAACATCAACCTTTTTGCCTAAAAGTACAGGGTAATCTTCTTTAAATGTCATGTAGCATCCAGCACAAGAAACAAGGACTCTTTCTCCTTTAACATCCTCATATGTATCCTCCATAATTTCCAGGGCATCATCCATAAAGCCAGTACGGAGAAGTACAGAACCACAACATCCTTCATCTTCCAGAACACGATAATCGATTCTGGCAATTTCTAACAATTTTTCAGTAGCTCGGGGTATTTCTTTTAATTTCTCCCGTGAGAGACATCCTCTAAAGTAAATCATAATGCGCACCGTATATTAAATAGTCAAATTAGAACCCTAATTAAAACGAATTTCATAAATTTTCTCATATAGTAGAATTATATTCTATTAATATGGGTCATAAGACTATTGTTCAAACCCAGATTAATAGGTGATCCATTACAAAAAGAGATCAGTATCAATCAGGGAAAAATAAAGATGAATCATATACAAACAAATAGCAGAAATTCCTAAATCTTAGTATCAATAAAGGTTATGATTGTCGGATACATTACAGATGGTGATTTATGAGTCTTATAGATATTATTGTTGGAGTTAAAAATGAAGAAAAATACATCAAAAGATGTATTAATAGTTTGCAAGATCAAACTATCTCCGATATTAATATTATCGTCATTGATGGAGAATCTGATGACAGAACCGCGGAAATTGTTAAAAAAATCAGCAAAACAGATAAACGAGTACAACTACTTGAAAACCCAGATGGAGTGATAAGTTCTGCCCGTAACATCGGACTAGAAGTCTCTGAAGCAGAATATGTGGCCTATCTGGATGGCCATTGCTATGTTAATGAAGATTGGCTGGAAATTTTATACAACACCTTCTTAAGCCATGAAAAAAAGTGTGATCTTGCAGGTGTTGGCTCAACATACTCATCACCACCTGATGATTCATCCTTTGGAAAGTCGGTTGCCTATGCCCTGCAAACCTTTTTAGGAGGTTTTGGCACAGCTTTCACTGCTGATAATGAAATTGTCAATGTAGACACTGTAGCTTTTGCACTGTACAAAAGATCCTTACTCGAAAAAGAGCAGATCACCTATGATGAAAAAATGACTCAGTGTGAAGACACAGATTTCAACCATCAACTCATAAAAAAAGGTTACGTTCTCCTGAAACATCCTAAAGCTTCAGTATACCAGTACCGGAGAAAAAACCTGGGACAATTCACCCGACAGATGATTGACTACGGCAAAGGCCGTTCTAAACTAGCCATCAAATATAAAGAAACATTACGGCTGCACCATTTAATCCCAGTTTTTATGGTATTCTATTTATTCTTCATCCTCTTGGCCATTTTTTTATTCTTATTTAACACCATTAACAGTTACACATTTAGCCTAATCACCCTGCCCCTTTTAATTTATTTCAGCATCGACTTAATCTACGCATTAACTATTATTATCAGACATAAAAGTTTAAAACACATCTACACCATTTTAATATTCCCCGCAGTCCATGTGGGTTATGGTATTGGTTTTTTAGAAGGATTAATAATGCCTTAAATCATGATTAAATAATAGAATTGATTGGTTATTTCTATGGAAAAGAAAATTTTGATTCTGGTAGAATCACTTAAAGTCGGCGGAGGATCTGAAAGATTTGCCGCAACCCTGGGAACCCAACTTCACAAGCATGGTTATGAAGTGTCCTACTTAACATTGATGGATGAAAACCCCAAATATGACTTTAAAGGTGATTACCACACTCTAAACATGGATGATATATATGCTAATTATTTAAAACCAGGATTTTATTTTAAACGTGGATTCAATCTCCTCAGATACTCCCCTGAGATAAAAAGAATCTGTGAAGATTTAAAGGTAGACACCATAATCTCTGTATCAGAAATAGCCAATTTCTATGCAGTTTTCAGCCGCTGGCTTTATAGAAACAAGGTTCCAATTATCTCCACGCAACACATGAATCCAGAGATATTCATGGATAGCTCCTTAAAATACAGGTTGATGAAATTTTTTTATCATCGTACTGATGAAGTGGTGTGTGTCTCCCGGGAAATTGAAAGAATACTTAACCAAGATTATGATGTTAAAAACACGCAAACCATCTATAACATGATGGACATTGAAGGAAACATTAAATTATCTCTAGAAGAATTGCCGCAGGAATATGGGGAATTATTCACAAAAGATTGTTTTAATTTTATTAACATCGGCCGGTTAAATCAGCAGAAGGGGCAGTGGTTTTTGATAAGGAGTTTCCGGCGAGTTGTAAATAAATATGATAATGCCCGGTTATTTATCCTTGGGGAAGGTGATTTGAGAGGAAGATTGAAAGATTTAATCCATGACCTTGATTTAGTTGGAAACGTATTCCTTTTAGGTGAGCAGGAAAATGTGTTTCCATTTTTGAAAAATAGTGATTGTTTCATTTTCAGTTCCCTGTGGGAAGGGTTACCCCTGACTTTGATTGAAGCTCTATCCATGGATCTGCCCATAATATCCACAGATTGTAAAACAGGACCCCGAGAGGTATTATGCCCGGAACTGGATTTAGATGAAAATATTGAGTATCCTTACCTGGGTAAACATGCAATTTTAACCAAAACATTTCCCAACAAACTCTTAATTAAAAATCTTGAAGAAATTCCATTGAATAAAACTGAAACCCAGATGTCTGATATGATGATTAAGATGATTGAAGACTCCAGTCTCAGAGAAAATTATTCTAATGGACGTAAAAGGTCAGAAACATTTTCTAATAAGAAGATAATCAAAAAATGGGATGAATTACTAAATAATCTATAGAATATGATCCCAGTTTAGTGGTGTGCCCTTTTTAAGGTTTTGGCTAAATTTCTTACCTAAAATCTCTCCTAGATATTTGGGGTGAAGTCCGAATCCCGGTCTTATTGACCGGACATTTTCCTGGCTTATTTGGTCCCCTTCTTCAACATCCTTAACTACGAATAATGAACGAGAAAAATCCCTGCTAGAGCGAGTAGAATCATCCAATTCATAACTTACCTTACCCATAGCAGTTTCTAAAGTCCTGACTGAATTAACCATGGACCTAAATTCATCTGGTTCTAAAGAGAATTCAGAATCCGGACCTCCCATTTTTCTGTCTAAAATAAAATGTTTTTCTATGATTTTCGCACCTAATGCTACAGCACCAAGGGGAATAGCAGGTTCTAAAGTATGATCCGATAAACCAACAATTGTTTTGAAGGTTTCAGCCATGTCAGGAATTGTTTTAAGGTTAACAGATTCAACTGGCGCGGGATATGATGAGGTGCATTTTAAAAGAGCAATCTGGTCATTGCCCTGTTTTTGGCATGTTTCCACAGCTAATTTGATATCAGCTAATTCTGCTATTCCTGTGGAAATTATCACTGGTTTACCGCAACTAGCTACATCTTCAATTAAGGGAATGTCTGTGATTTCAAATGATGCAATTTTGTAGGCAGGTACATTCATATCTTCTAGGAAATCAACAGAAGTCTTATCAAAGGGTGATGAAAATGCTATTAGTCCTAATTTTTCTGCAATCTTTTTAAGTTCTGGTTGCCACTCCCAGGGCAGGTATGCCTTCTTGTACAGTTCATAGAATGTGGAACCATCCCACAAGGTATCCTGTTTGATCTTAAAATAGTCATTATCACAATTGAGTGTCATGGTATCAGGAGTATATGTTTGCATTTTAACTGCATCTGCCCCTGATTCTTTCATCGCGTTGATTGTCTCCACTGCCAGGTCAAAATCACCCAGATGATTGGCTGATAACTCGGCTATTATAAAAACAGGGTTAGTTTCTCCAACCTTTTTTGGACCAATTTTAAAATACATTTTATTAATCCCTAATTTTGTACAAGTATTCTAAAGCGTCATTATTTTTAATAACAACTTTTTGACTATGTTTAAAGCCCATATTTTCAAATAGTTTTAAAGATTTTTTGTTATTTTCCTTTATGTATGCTTTAATTATTTTAATATAAGGGAATTTTATTTTTAGATAGTGGATTGATTTTTCCAAAAGCAGATTTCCTAAACCAAGTCCTCTGAATGGTTTTTTAATGCTGATACTTATGGTTGCAGAATCACCATTAAAGTCAAACCTCACCTGCCCGGCAAAAACTTCATCAATGTTGATTATCAAAAATAGGTTTTCAGAATCCTCAATTTTATTTTTGAACCATATTCTATGGTCTTCGAACCTTATTTTGTCCTGTTCAAATGAATATTTTCGAACTTCGTCTTCATTGGATAATTCAAAAATATTATCAATATCACCATACTCTAATGGTCTTAAACTAATTTTTCCACAATAATAATGGTTTAAGGAATGTTTAACTATTTTTATAGCTCCTTGACCCTTCACGGACTTTCTTCCATTGTGGCACTTTTCCATTCTCAGTTTTTTATCCTTAAGGAGTTCGATTTTTTCCCGGATGATGTGGTTTAAATTTTCATCATCCCAAAATCCTGCCACCTCTACAAAACCAGCCTCACCCCAATTTTCCAGGTTATGAATCTGGTTATGAGCAACTCCAATTGCTATTGTGGGTAAACCAACTCTGGCAAGTTCATAGAGAGTTTGTCCGGCAGCAGATATGGCAATATCAGATTCGAACATCACATCAAACATTTTTTCTGCGTCAGGATAGTATATGAGTTCTGTTTGCTTATCTTTTAAATCTTCTATCACCGATACATTTTCAAATCCTTTACCAATGATCACTGTTTTCTTAAGATTGGGGAAATCGGTGGTTAATGTTTCCAAAGTCTTCGGGGTCAGGTTTCTTAAATCATCCCCTCCAAAGGTTACCATAACCTTATTGATAGATGGATTGATTTTTTTTAATCCCACATCCCAAAAAGGGTGTCTTAAGGGTATGTACTGGCTACCCAACAAGTATTCTATTTCATCTGAAAGAGGGTAATTAAGTTTTTCAGCATTAATTGAGCCATTAACCACTATCCCCTTTGGATAATTTATGCGCTGGTTATCATCAATATAAACAGATAGAGATACAGACTCAGAAATTCTGGTGTATAATTCCTCATCAGCTAAATAAGAATCTATTATTACAATATCAGTTCTTTTTAATGATTCAAAAAGTTTAGAAGTATCATTTAACCAGTTGAAAATTTCGTGTTCTGTATTATCTAAGAGGGATCTGATGGTAGAATCACCATTCACAATAAATTTCACAGAACATCCTTTTTCTTTAAAGGCCTGGTAAATGGACAGGCATCGGGTAATATGTCCAAAACCGATCTTACTACTGCCCTCAGTTATTATAGTAATTTTCATATCATCATTTACCATTAACTTATCGTGAAAATAATTATCTATTAATGTTTTACTGTTTTTTAAGGGATTCCTGCAACAATTTCCGGGCATTTTTCAATTCCTGGAGTTCTAAAATTTTCAATGCTTCTTTAACTTCATCATCAACTGTTTTGAAAGTTTTTTTGGCAACGATTTTTTTATTAATTAAAATTAACCAGGGTTTTCCTTCAAATAATTGTATTATATCTTTATATTTGAAAAATTCATCAATTTCGTAGAGATAATCAAAAAGTGAGCATAATAATGCATAGTCTTCTTCAGTGTCTAAGGTGATCCTGATTTGAGATTTGTCTGTTCCTTTGAGAGACACATTTTCTGTTTTGAATTTATCTAAATTGTTATGTACGTATAATGTCACGTGTTCTTTTTCTAAATCCTTTTTTGCATTATTATAACATTTTTCAAGGGTTTTTAGGTTTATAACCTCTACATCCAAGCCTACAGGATATGTTCTGATTAAAGTATTGGAGGTGTAATCGGACTGTTTGTTTAGATGGGTAGATATGACCTCATCCACTATTTCTGGGTCTATACAGGGACAATCACTGGTTATCCTGACAATAATATCCAAACCATTTTCCCGGGCTGCCAGATAATATCTTTCCAGCACATTCTCTTTACTCCCCCTGAAAAAGAGCACATTCTCTTTTTTGGCAGTATTAACGATTTTATTATCGGCATCATCTGTAGTGGTGGCTATTATCATCTGGTTAATATGTTTAGATGCCTTAAGTCGTCGTATGACTTGTTGGAGGACGTTAACTCCACTACCATACGGTAAGTTCAGTAGTACTTTTTCTGGTAGCCTTGTTGATGATGTTCTGGCCTGTATTATGGCGCCTATTTTTTTTGATGTCATTTTTCCAATAGAAACATTTGATCAGTAAGATGGTTATTTTCCAGGTAATGGTAATGTTTTTCTTTAATAAGCTTTAACTCAGGATGGTTTTCCAAGTATAATTTCTTAAAGTCTGTTTTCCACAACATGTTATTCTGGCCATGATATTCAATTTCGTTATAACCTTCATCCTGGAAGTATTCAAATCCCCAGATATATCGCTTAGAACATCTGAATATTTCACTAATAACGTTCCCGATGTTTTTGGGATTTATGTGAATGAGAACACCAGAAGTATAGATCAAATCAAAAAAAGAGTCTTTAAATGGGATGTTAAGGGCTTCTCCTTTGATAACATATATGGGCAGCTCGCAGTTTAATTTATTGGATTTCTCTATGGCATGAGAGTTTATTTCTATACCATAAAGGTTTTTAAAGCCCATATTGTGAAGAAGGTGTAACTGATTACCGATGTTAGATCCCACTTCCAGGATCATAATATCTCTATCCAAGAAATCAAGAAATTCATGGTTCATTCCAGTTCGAGTAACACCATATCGATCTAGATACAATTGATCAAGTTCTGCCGGTGTAAACATGTTACGCTGGGTATATTCTCTTCCAAAACGGGTTTCCCATTCTGTTTTTTGATTATTCATTATTGCATCTCGCCTAATACTCTGAACACAGTTCCAATAACATAATCAACATCATCATCGCTCATTGCTGGATACATGGGAAGACTAATCTCTTTTTGGTAAAAATCTTCAGAAACAGGACATAATCCTCTCTGATAACCTAGACGGGTGTAAAAAGGCTGCAAATATACAGGTATATAATGAACCTGAACTCCTAAACCTTCTTCTCTAAATTTCAAAAATATTTCCCTTTTCTTATCCTTGAATCTATCATTAAGTACCATAGGAAAAAGATGATAAGAGGATTCACAACCTTTCTTTTCGCTAATGGTGTTAAAATAGGGATTATTTCTAAAAGCATCATTATAT
>JAHKLP010000136.1 GCA_020855015.1 Methanobacterium sp. | reverse complement strand
ATGCGGCTGCCGGGATTTGAACCCGGGTCGTAGGCTTGGAAGGCCCAAGTCCTAACCAGACTAGACTACAGCCGCGATGCGGCGTCCGGGATTTGAACCCGGGTCGCTGGCGTGGCAGGCCAGTGTCTTAACCAGGCTGGACTAACGCCGCATACCGTGATTTTTCTGTTCATCTTATTTATATGTTTAGGTTTTCCATGATTGGATTAATTCTTTAGAAAAGAAATATGATTATACAACTTTTTTTATCCCGCAAACTTTATATTATAGATATAATCTATCAATACAAATTATGTGAAGAATGTGGAAATAATCGTTATTATTGCTTTAAATGTTATTAAAATAGATGAAAAATAGTTTAATCAATAATTTGTGTGGGTGTTTAAATGTATGTTGTTATAATGGGTGCTGGAAGAGTCGGTTTAACTCTGGCTAATTACTTGGTGGCGTCTGGAAATGACGTAACTCTCATCGAATGCAAAAATGGGCTATGCGGCACTGCAGCAGTAGATTTAGATGCTTTAGTAATCTGTGGGAATGGTACTGATATCAAAACCCTGGAAGAGGCTAACATAGCCGATGCTGATGTTTTTGTGGCTGCAACTGGTTGTGATGAGGCCAATCTCCTTTCATGCATTTTAGTAAAGGAATATAATGTACCAAAGATCATTGCCAGGCTAAGCAACCCTGATCATGAAGAAGCCTTTAAAAAAGTTGGAATACATGATGTTATCAGCCCGGAACTTACAGCCGCAGGGTACCTTGAAAAGCTTATTAACCGACCTAAGATTGCTGATTTAATTGTGGTAGGCAAGGGAAATGCAGAACTTCTGGACATAAGTATCCAAAATTCAAGAGTTGTGGGTAAGTGTGTTGGTGATCTTAGCCCTACTGATGACTACATCATTGCGGCGATTCATCAGAATGGCGAGATGCGCATCCCTCAGGATGATTGGGTCCTGGAAAAAAATGAAAAGATATCCGTACTGGTTAAAACAAGTGCAGTTAAGAAAGTTACTTCTGTTTTTATATAAATAAACGAGTTTAATAGGTCAAATCAAAATCACTACCAAGATTATAAAATAATTATTATCATTTTTCTACTTTTTTTCACCCATTTTTGGAAAAAACTCTCAATAAAATCAATGATACAATATTCAAAAATGATCAGAGACTTAGATATTAAAATGAAGAACTTCTTCTAAAAGATTTATATCAAGATTATTTTCCACCAGGTCAGATAAACGTTGAATTGAAAACTTTTTTAACTCTGTGAATTCATCATGGTCATATCCTAATGGTTCAAGTCCGTTATTTTTCCTTAAATAATCCGTGAAGGATCTGCGGAAAACGAAATTATGGAATATCCCATGGAAATAGGTACCTGCAGTCAAACCTTCCTGAGCACCGTCATAACCTGATTTAGGATAGTTCCCACAACCTTTCAGAACTTTCAGAAGGGGTTTTGATTCCCCTACCCTGGAAACACCTTCATGGAGTTCGTAACCATTTAATATCTCTCCCCTGATATCTTCAAACATTCCATTACCCATAAGAGTTCCCTGACTCTGGTAGATAACTTTTTCAAATTCTCCAAAGCTGGTTTTAATATCCAAAATTCCCATACCTTCAATACTGCCTATATTTGATTCTTTAAGGGATTTGTCAATGATCTTCTTTCCCAGCATTTGATACCCCCCACAGATACCAATGACAGGTATTTCATTGGCAAATTCTTGTATTTCCTGACTATAACCAGATTTATCAAGGGCTACCATGTCACTAATGCTGTTCCGCGTTCCCGGGATTATAAGGGCATCTATATTTCCAATATCATCCCCAATTTCAATAAGTTTAACTCCCATATCTTTTTCATATTCTAGGGGGTCAATGTCAGTGAAATTGGAAATTCTGGGAAGTCTCATCACTCCCACAGTAATCTTCCCATTACTATGATATTTACGTTCGGAAAGTGAGGCTGAATCTTCTTCAGGAAGTTTCAGGTCCTGATCATAGGGTAAAACCCCCAAAACCGGCACTCCCACAATTTCTTCAATTTGACGGATTCCCGGCATCAAGATATCAAGATTCCCTCTGAATTTGTTAATAATGATGCCCTTAATTCTCTGCCTGTCTTCAGGGGGTAAAAGCTGAAAAGTACCTGCAATGGAGGCGAAAACTCCGCCTTTGTCAATGTCAGCCACTAAAAGCACGTCAGCATCAGCCAAGCGCGCGATTTGCATGTTGGCCAGATCCACATCCATCATGTTTATCTCAGCAGGTGAACCCGCCCCCTCCATAACTATAATATCATAATCCTTTTTTAGAGCATCTAAAGATGTTTCAATGGCCTTGAGTGCATTTCCCCGGAAGTGATGTTGGTAATGATAAAAATTCATATCCCCAGCAGGTTTTCCATGCACTATGACTTGTGAAGTAAAATCCTCTTTGGGTTTGAGGAGAACAGGGTTCATATTATGATGAGGTTCCACCCCCGCAGCTTCAGCCTGAAGCACTTGGGCTATGGCGATCTCCCTGTTTTCCTGGGTTGTGAATGAGTTGAGAGACATATTCTGGGATTTGAAGGGAGCAACCCGATATCCTCTCTGGGAGAAGATCCGGCAGAGGGCGGCTACTAATACACTTTTCCCGGCATTGGAAGCAGTTCCTTGGACCATGATGCATTTATTTTTCTGGGAAGGCGCCATTTTTTCACACTTTTATTATCAATTCTAATCAGGATAAACTAATTTAAATTCATCCATAAGATTATTAAACCTGTTAATTAAATTTAAATTCTGCCACTATAATGCACAACTATTATTAGATCTATTATTATAACACTCTAACTTATCTTAAATCTTAATAAAAATACTAAAGCAAATGTTCATATACAAGTTTTACTATAGTAATTAGAGTATATTCTATTATAAAAACACGTTGATTTTTTATAAATCTAAAATTATGGAGGTTAAAAAAGCCTATGGCAAATAATAACCCAAATTCTGAGGTTTCACCTGATGAAACACTCAAAATTCGCAGTTACAAAACTTCAGGAGATATTGAGGTCCCTGATAAAATTATTGATCAGATCATTGGTCAAAAAGAGGCAGTGGAAACTGTTAAAAAAGCAGCCAAACAACGCCGTAATGTTCTTTTAATTGGAGAACCTGGTGTTGGTAAATCCATGTTGGCCAAAGGAATGGCCGAACTGCTCCCCCCTGAGGAACTTCAGGACATATTAGTATATCCCAACATGGAAGATAATCACAACCCACTCATTGGAGTGATGCCTGCTGGAGAAGGAAGGAATGTAATAACTAACTACAAAATTAAGGCTAAAGGACAAGAAGAACGTAAAAACATGTTCATGATTGTCATAATCAGTCTGATCCTGATTATTGGTTTTTGGATGAAAGAGTACTTTCTAGCTGTCATTGCTGCGGCAATAGTATTATTTGTGATGTTACAAATGAAACCCCGCAGTACGGTGATGGTTCCTAAACTTCTTATAAACAACGATAGGAAGAATATGGCCCCATTTGTCGATGCAACAGGGGCTCATGCAGGGGCTCTTTTAGGTGATGTAAGGCACGACCCTTACCAATCTGGTGGACTGGGAACACCTGCCCACGAAAGGGTGGAGCCAGGTATGATTCACCGAGCCAACAAAGGAGTTCTTTATGTTGACGAAATCGGGTCTTTGAAGATGAAAACCCAACAGGAACTCTTAACTGCCATGCAAGAGAAAAAATACCAGATAACCGGCCAAAGTGAAACCAGCAGTGGAGCTATGGTTCGTTCACAGGAAGTACCCTGTGATTTCGTTTTGGTAGCTTCCGGAAACCTGCATGTTTTGGAGGGAATGCACCCTGCACTACGAAGCAGGATAAGAGGTTATGGTTATGAAGTTTTCATGAAAGACACCATGAAAGACACCACTGAAAACCGGGACAAACTGGTACAATTTGTGGCTCAAGAAGTTAAAAAAGATGGCCGCATACCTCACTTCAGCCGTGAAGCCGTTGCTGAGATCATTCATGAAGCCCAGCGTAGGGCCGGGAAAAAAGAGGCATTGACACTTAAATTAAGGGATTTGGGTGGTTTGGTAAGAGCAGCCGGTGACATAGCCAAAGGTGAAAAGGCAGATGTAGTTACGATAGAACACGTTTTGAGTGCTAAAAAATTGGCTCGAACATTGGAACAACAAATCGCTGACCGATATATTATCCAGAAAAAACGTTATAGTATATTCAAATCTGAGGGTGGTGAAGTCGGAAAGGTTAACGGATTAGCCATCATCGGTGGTCATTTCGGTAGTGGTATTATAATGCCAATTGCAGCCGAAGCAGCCCCAGCACATATTAAAGATGCGGGTAAAATTATTGCCACAGGTAAACTGGGAGAGATTGCTAAGGAAGCAGTGCAAAACGTCAGTGCTCTGATTAAAAAGCACACTGGAACCGACATATCCACTTATGACATTCACATTCAGTTCGTGCAATCACACGAAGGAGTTGAAGGAGACAGTGCCAGTGTATCAGTTGCCACTGCTGTGATATCTGCCCTTGAAAATATACCCATTGACCAGTCAGTAGCTCTCACAGGATCTTTAAGTATTCGTGGTGAAGTGCTACCAGTAGGAGGAGTCACTGCTAAAATTGAAGCAGCTGCTGATGCGGGAATAAGAAAAGTTTTGATTCCTAAATCCAACATGGATGATGTTTTAATAGAGGATCACTACCGTAAAAAGATTGAGATCGTACCAGTAGAAACTCTGAGTGATGTTCTAGAACATGCTCTTGTTGGAAAGGGTAAAAAAAGCCTCTTGGACAAGATGCAGAAGATCACTGATATGGTGCCAAAGGGAATACTGCAAAAACCTGCAACCCATTAATTTTTTTGGGTTGATTTCATTTTTCTTTAAATTTTTTAAGATTTATATGATCACTTTTTATAAAAACTATTAAGAGTGATTTTTCCATTTTATGAAAGATTAAATTAAATTTTTAAAACCATTACTATAAAAGCAGTGAACTACAACAATATTCATAAGAAAAAGTAAATATGGATTTTTTTGATTATCTCAGCTATTTTTTAGAATTTTAATCCTAGCGTTATAATTGGATTGGGCCTGATTTTACTTACTAAATTATCGATATAAACGAGTTTATAACTCTAATTAAAAATAAGGAAGATACCATGGAAAGTTTATTATTTGAAGATTTGAATTTATCCCATGAAATGAAACATGCAATAAGAGACATGGGATTTGAAGAAGCAACCCCAATACAATCACTTGCATTACCCCATATATTAGAGGGTAAGGATGTTATTGGACAGGCACAAACAGGAACTGGAAAAACAGCGGCATTTGGGATTCCAGTTTTAGAGAAGCTTGATACTTCCAATAGGAGTGTTCAGGCAATTATTCTCTGTCCAACAAGAGAACTAGCCATTCAAGTGGCTGAAGAAATCAAAAAATTATCAAAGTATAAAAAAACCTCGGTGTTACCGGTTTACGGTGGACAACCAATTGAAAGACAAATCAAGGCCCTTAAAAGAGGAGTTCAGATCATCATCGGTACTCCTGGCCGTGTAATGGACCATATTCACCGACGAACTCTTAAGATGGATCAGGTGAAGATGATCATCTTAGATGAAGCAGATGAAATGCTGGATATGGGTTTCCGAGATGATATAGAATTCGTCCTGGAACAAATACCAGAACAGAGGCAGATGTTACTTTTTTCTGCTACAATGTCTCCAGTGATCCTGGGTTTAACTCGAAAATACCAGAACAATCCTGAAATGCTGAAAGTAGCCCATCAGGAAATCACAGTTCCTGAAATACATCAAGTATACTTCGAAGTCAAGGAACAAATGAAGCTTGATTTATTAACTCGCCTAACAGACATGCACAATCTAAAACTTGCTCTTGTGTTTTGCAATACTAAAAGAAGAGTTGATCGTCTCGTAAATCACTTACAAACCAGGGGATACTTTGCTGACGGACTTCATGGTGATATGAGTCAGAACCAACGTGACCGGGTCATGGGTAAGTTCAGGAAGGGCCAAATTGAAATTTTGGTTGCTACTGATGTTGCAGCCAGAGGAATAGATGTGGATGATGTAGAAGCAGTATTCAATTACGATGTGCCAAACAATGAAGAATATTACGTTCACAGGATAGGGAGAACTGGCCGCGCAGGTAAAACTGGGCAAGCATTTACTTTTGTGTCTGGAAAGGAAATATACCAGTTAAGGGATATTCAGAGGTACACCAGGGTCCGTATAGAGCAACAGAAAATTCCGTCTCTCAGTGAAGTTGAAGAAGTAAAAAGGGATATTTTCCTGGAGCGGTTGAAAAAAGAGATGAATACCAGTGATTTGCACAGGGAAATTAGTCTGGTGGAAAGATTAATGAAAGAAGACTACAGTTCATTAGAAATTGCTGCTGCTCTACTTAAATTATACACTGGTACTAAGGATGATTCAATGCAAATAGCAGGTTCTGACTTTGGAGACACCGGCGCCCAGCCAGGAATGGTTAGATTCTTCATAAATGTGGGTAGAAAGCAAAAAATCAAAGCCAAAGATATAGTGAGAGCTATTGGGGATGTTTCAGGACTTTCATCATCCAGCATTGGTCGTATTGATGTTCTGGATAAGTTTTCCTTTGTTGAGCTACCTGCAAAAAATGCACAGGACATAAGCGATGCCCTTCGAAGAAAAGGGATAAAAGGATTAAGAGTAAATCTGGAACCAGCTAATAAAAAGATGTGAAATAACAGGAAAAATGGAAAAATTTTTTTTCCATTTAATAATTTTTTTTAGGATATTTTGAGATTAATAGTCAATCTATATTTTATGGAAAAACAGTCTTTATGTATTCTACCTTTCATGAATAACTTGTTTCTTCATCCAATTATTCGGGTTCACATTTTTGTCCAGAATAAACTTATTCTTCCTTGGAAGTTTCTTCTTTCATATTTTCTTCTTTTTCTTTGTGATTACCTTTAGCCAGTACTCCGATCAAGCCACCAATAATCCCTGCTATTGCACTAATAACAAAGCTGAAAATGGCATTTTGAGCAATGATGGCTAAACTTCCCTGGACAGAAATTATGGCTATGATAAGAGAGCCCAAACCCCCTGCCAGGCCTCCGTTAACGGCACCATCTTTAAACGTGCCTCCAGCCCAGTATGCTGCGATTAAACCCCCTATTAGGGGTGCGAATAAACTTATAAAGGTCGCCACTTCCATATCTACTGGTTTGAAAAGAAGGCCAATTATTTCTAAGACAATTGTCACCACAAAACCAACAGTAACCGTCGTCCAGTTAACCATTTTTTTATTCCTCCCTTTTTTCATTTTTAAAATTATTATCCTTTAATTAATATTCCGATAATTCCACCAATAATTCCAAGTATAAGGCCAATAGTAGATCCTAAAGCTACACCACCAATAACGGCAGTGAATGCTCCTAGTAGAACACCACCCAGGATAGCACCGCCAAAAACGCCTGTTATCCCGCCAATAACTGCACCGTCTTTATAATCCCCACCAGTCATGTATGCTGCTATAAGGCCGCCAATTATTGGGGCTAAAATCTCTAAAAAAGGTATGAATATGCCTAATAAACCAATAATCACGGTTAGAATAATACCAATAATAACAGGAGTCCAATTTGTCAATTATCTCACTCTAATGGGGTTTTAATTTTATTAAGTTATGTTTATGTTAAGTTATTTATCTAAAGTTAAAAACTTTTTTTTAAGGCATCAGCAACTACACTTGCCACTGAAACAGTACTTACTTCTGATTTGAGGGTGTCGGTGCTCACCACTTCATCTGCTCCGGCTGCAAATATCTTTAAGAGTGCGTCCTCAACCAACACAGGATGCACACAACTCACCATAATCCTGCTAGCTCCATGTTCCTTTAGAATACTGCAAGCATTGACAATGGTTCCTCCTGTGCTGATAATATCATCAATGATGACTACCTCCCTATTGTCAACATCAAGATTTTTTGGTTTAGTCTCGACCTTATTGGGGGATAAGCGTATTTTCTCCAAATAATCAGATTCACAGTTTAAAATATTTGATATTTCATGTGCAAAACCTAATGCACCTTTATCAGGGGCTAGAATTACAGGATCCTCAACATTTTCTCCTATGAAACTGGCTATGGCCGGCATAGCAGACAAATTATATGCTGGGATGTTGAAAAGATTACATATGCTCTCTTCATGGAGGTTTATACTGTAAATTTCACTAGCTCCTGATTCTTGTATTAGTTGAGATACAACCTCTGCAGAGATTGCTTCGCCATGATTAAAACTTTTTTCCTGTCTACCGTAACCAAAGTAGGGTATTACAGTCCTAATTTTTTTAATACCCATTTTGCGGATTGTTTTCAGGATTAAAAATAGTTCAATAAGATTTTCATCCTGAGGATAACCAGTGGACTGCACCACCACCACCCCCTCGTCAATATCACCTTTTATCCTAATGTAGCGTTCTCCATCAGGAAATTTTCTACTTTCAAGGGGGCAAAGTATGTCATCCATCTCTCTGGCAATGCTTGCTGCGAGTTTCTGGGAAGAAGATCCTCCTATTATCATCAAAATCACCATAAATTAATTAAAATATTACTGAAGATTACTAATGGCTTAATTCAACTTCCAGGGCACTTAATGACAGTGGAAGAAGCTGCCAGATTTTTACTTTCACTTTTTATTATTTGTTAACTTTATTAATAAGCTTCCCATAACATAGGTTAAATACAAGCCTAGAGAGGTAGCTTAATGCATGAATTATCCATGGCCCAGGCCATAGTTGACACAGTACTGGATGCTGCAAAGAAAAATAATGCAGAAGAAATAGTGGAAGTTACAATAGAAATAGGTATGCTGACTATGCTCAATCCTGAGCAATTAACATTCTTATTAGATGTTCTGGCAGAAGGCACACTCCTTGAAAATGCTAAAATCATTATTGAGGACGTACCAGTTGAGATAAACTGTCGAAACTGCCAATACACTGGACTAGCTAATACCGATGATTCTGATCATTATTTGGCTATAGTATTATGTCCTCAGTGTGGGGGGAGAGATGTGGAAACCCTAACCGGTAAGGAATGTGCTGTTAAAAAAATTAAAATCGAAAAGAGTGATGAGGATGCATAAGATTGCAGAAGTGGAAGTACAACATGATATAATGGTGGCTAACCGTAAACTGGCCCGTAAAAATCAGAGATTATTTGACAAAAACCATGTTTTTTCAGTGGATGTAGTGGGAGCCATAGGTTCCGGTAAAACATCCCTTATTGAAGCCTTAATTGATGCCATGAACTATAAAATCGGTGTTATTGCCGGTGATGTAATCAGCAAATATGATGCTGGGAGATTTGAAAACCATGACGTGCCTGTGGTGGGATTGAATACTGGTAAAGAATGCCATTTAGATGCTCACTTGGTGGAACACGCTCTACATGATCTTCCCCTGGACGAAATTGATATCCTTTTTATTGAAAATGTGGGCAACTTGATCTGTCCAGTGGATTTTGATCTGGGCAGTCACATGCGTATGGTGGTTATCAGTGTCACCGAGGGAGATGACACTGTGGAGAAACATCCATTGATCTTCCAGGATGCCGACCTGGTGGTTATAAATAAGGTAGACCTTGCAGACGCAGTGGGAGCTGATTCTGATAAGATGGTTAATGATGTGAAAGAGATAAATCCTGACGTTCAGGTTATTAAAACTAGTCTTAAGACTGGAACAGGTTTTGATGAGGTTACCCTGGCAATTGATGGTTTCATAAATGATTATTAATTATCACAGAAACTGTAAACAAAAACGAGAAAAAACCTTCAAATTGAATAATTTAGTGAACACATTAATTTATTAGTTCCAAAAGAGGTAAAACTAATTATGGAACAAATGAGATGGTGATGAGTTGAAGATATGGATCGACATTGTTAATGCCCCCCATGTACGGTTTTTTAAAAGCATAATAAGCTATCTAGAAAATGAAGGTGAAGAAGTTTTTATCACTGCCCGCAGATTTGGGGATGTGCACCGACTACTTGATCTATTTAACATCAACTACAATCTCGTGGGATGGCATGGAGTTAGTCTTGAAGAAAAGCTAATCCGCAGCACACAGAGAGCATATGAGCTTTCTCAGATCATTAGCCGTGAAAAGCCAGATGTCGCAGTATCAAAGCATTCAATTGAACTTCCCCGTATTACTTATGGTCTCAAGATCCCCAGTGTTTATATCCTTGATAATGAACACGCCATAGCTGCAAATAAACTTACATTACCCCTCTGTGAAAGAGTTATTCTCCCAGCTGTAATTAAACCTGAAAGTGTGGTTCGATGTGGTGCTGATCCTGATTATCTCTTACCTTACAATGGCACATCAGAGTTAACTCATTTAGTGGATTTCCAGTATAATCCCCATATATTTGAGGATCTCAAATTAGATCTTAAAAAGAAAAAAACCATCCTCATGAGGCCTGAACCATCATTAGCTTCATATCTTGATGCGGATTGCCGTACAACTGTACTATCACCAATTGTGGAAGCTCTGGAGGATCAGGCAAATATTCTGGTTATACCCCGCTTCAGGGAACAGCAACAGATATTTGAAGATGATGATCAGATCACTTTGATCAAACCTCCGGTGGATACTTTCAGTCTCATGAAGGCGTGTGACCTTGTTATAGGGGCTGGAGGGACCATGAACAGGGAAGCCGCCCTTCTGGGAACTCCAGTGATTTCATGCTATCCTGGTAAATTATTATCAGTCGATGCTTACTACATACAAAAAGGCCTTATGAAACGTTCAACACATCCAGATGAAATTGTAGATATGGCTAAAGAGCTTCTAAGTGATCATCACAAGCCTCAGGAACTATCTAATGATGATCTGTTTAGTATTATAATTGATAATATTTATGAAGCAGCAAACAAGTAAAAAAATACAATTATTCCAAGTTTTTTAATTTTATTTCACCAATAACTTTCATGATTCTATAATTGTTTTTTAATTTTACCCAGTTATTATACTAGAAAAATGTTGTTTATATGGAATATTATGGAAAATTACTGAAAAATTAGTGATTTAGTAGTGGACTGGCCGGGATTTGAACCCGGGGCCTCCGCCATGCCAAGGCGACGCTCTACCAACCTGAGCTACCAGCCCTTTATAGCACTTATATTTTGAGGTATTTAAACTTAATGATGCTTCAGACTGGGCAAAGTTCCTTATCTATCTACTTTATATTGTTAATTTATCAAATTTCACAAAGCTTTTAAAGAGGTATTCTATAAAAATATATAAAACATAAAAATACCCTTACTCTATTTACGGAATAAAATCTTATTAATTCATTTAATAAAGCAGATAAATGTGCAAAGTAAAAATAGCAAAATTTTAAAAAGTTTTTTATGGGTTTAAAATGTTTTTATAGTTTGAATTTTGCATTACTAGAATCCAAATTGGAGGATTAATATAAATGGCTTTAATTGCTCAGAATCACCTGCAGTATATTATTGAGGTTGCAGTAATAATCCAAATAGCGATTTTCTTTTTGTTGAACTTGGGTCCCCTCTCTTTGAACCTTGTTCTTCTGGTGGCTATGATTGTTTCGGCAGGATTTGCCTTGATGTTTGGAGTTGACGCTCTATTTTTATTCATTCCCGGTTTCACACACTCAGAATTCACCCATCCTTACGGCCCACTGGCTCTTCTGGCTGTTGTAACTATTATGGCGGCTTTACCTATTATGAAAGAGTCTGGGATTAACACACGTAGTCTAAAAATATACATGTACGGGATTATAGTTTTCATAACCATAGCTGGAGGTTTAATGCACAGGTCATTTCTCTTATTATGGTTATTGGGGCTTTTCATAGGATTTTTCATTATCTCCAAATCTTTCCGCCAGAAATCGGTTTTTACAGTAAAAAGAATCACTTTAGTGGTTGTTGCGGCGATTATTGGTTTTGGATCTCTGGAATTATTCTCTAGAGTTCTTGAAATGAGCATACTGAGTCCATTACTAAGAATTTCTCGTATAGAAAATTTTTCAGTACCCAGCATAAAAATGGTAATACAGAATGCAACCCTAACTGGACATCAATTAGGTTCCTGTTATTGGCAGGATGCTTGTCAGGGAGGATCTGATGGATATATCTCGTTGCCAATGGCATTAGTAACCTTGTTCGGTTTACCCTTCCCTCTTTTTTATGGAATATTGGTTACCAAGAAGGATGTTATAGATTATATGTTACCTGGCATATTTGGTATGGCATTCGACTTTGGATATCTTTTCTTGATCTTTTTACTGGGATGGTGCATTTTTGTCATGTATTTAGGGTTTACCATCCTCAGAAAATACAGGAAAAAAAGAGAAAACGGAGATAAAAGCTGTTTGGGTAGGGAAGCACTGCTCATAGGTTCTTTAACTGCTTTCATTACCCAGGCAACCATGGGGCTGTTCCTGATGAATCGTTCCATAAATGGAACTGCCCTTCTCACATTTATTATATTAGGTGCACTGATCGTTGGTCACATAGTCACCCTTAAAAAATGATTTACAAACAAAAAGAAATTTCATAATGATGCACTAAATAATTTAATTGGGGGATACTTGTGAAAAAAGCAATTATATTGTTAGGATGTCCTGAATCACCATCTCAAACACCTTTAGCCGTTTATGCGGCCAACAAATTGACAGGCATGGGATACAAGGTTACTATGGCCAGCACGCCCTCGGCCAAAAAACTGCTGGAAGTATCAGACCCGGACCAACACTACGTCCAGGATAAGATCGACATCGAAACTTGTCTGGATGAGCTTGCAGAGGGTGATTATGATTTACTTTTAGGATTTGTGTACAAAGATGCTGCAGTAAGTTATTTTGTGACGTTTTATCACATCCTCAATACCAAGAGTCTGGCATTGGTGTTTCACCGAGACCCGGAAAAACTGGAGTACTTTGAGAATTCTGTAAAAGAAAATACAGATGCTGAAATTGTTTCAGCTAGAGCCTATCACAACCCCACACCATTAAGGGTACGGCTGGATAGAACGCTGGATAAACTAAATAAAGAAGGGTTAAATGAGAAAAATGATGATGAGGATGATTCTTAATGTTTTGTCTTGAAACTTACCTCCGGGAATCTGAAAACTATGAAATTCACATGACCCGGTCAGGTTTCAAGGACTGCGCCCGTTTCATAGAAGAGAATGCTCCGGAAGTGGTTCATGTAAAGCCTGGAGAAAAAATAGTAGGAGCTCGTATTATTGGTGTACCTCCTGTACCCATAGGTATAAACGATGATAAGGGCACTATAATGCTCCCCTACACTAAACCCTGCTATGGATCAGCAACAGTGGAAATACCAGTGCCCCTTGAAGAAAGGGAGAAGATAAGGGCTGTTGGTATAGATTAGTGGGTACTGTTAATTGCTTAGTGACTATTGAACTATTTTAGCTACATTCCTTCCGAAAATAAAATGTGGGAGTTATTCATTACCCCCATTATCAATTGAATCAGAGATGGTATCTGCAACCGCATATATTTCATCCCTCTTAGATTCTAGTCCATAAACTGTCACAATGTAGACAGTTTTATTGCCACTGAAGTACATTTCGTAATATAATATTTTGCCCCTACCATCAGGATCATCGAAAGTATAAACAAGTATATCCATGTAGACTGCGTTATCGTTTATATCATCAGTGGATTCTATTACTTCACCAGTTTCTTTAATAGATTGTTCATTGGCAGTTTTTGCCTCATAATTTGACCAGAGTTTTGGATTTTTTGCAACCTGTATCCTAACATCATTATCGTTTTGAAGATATGCAATTTCTTCCCAGTTAGCACTTCCATTGGTAATATTTTCTGGAGATGGCGCATTTTTAAATGTATCCGGGTAATCAAAGCTTATTACACCATCACTGTATGTTAAAAGTTCATAATTTGTACATCCCGACATAGCAACTACCAAAACTAAGATGCCCACTAAACCAATGATTTCCATTTTCTCCATCTTCAACGAACTCCCAATTTTTGTCAATAATGTATATCCTATCATAATATTATTATTATACTACTTTAATTTAGAGAATATATAATGGATAAGTGATCAGTTCCAGTCCATTGGTTTTCATATTTATTCACCTTTTTGAAATTTATCATTTCATCATTCAACTCCATCCATTCCTTATCAATCTTTTACTTCTTTGACAATACAGAATATTATTTAATCATTATTCAAGATATAACTAAAAAGTTTAAAAAAAGTAAAATATTATAGGTTTAAGAGTATATCGGTAATACTAACCTTAAACTATATCTTAAAAAGTAAATAATGACAGATGTGTTACATACTATTAATCTATGCAGAAAGATGTACCACCAATAAAGGACCATTATAAGAGGTTTGTCAATGTTAACCACTGTAATTGGAAGTTATCCATCTCCACCCATCGAACCAGTGTCATTTGCTTCAAAGATTTCATCTCTTTTAGGGAGTTACGATCCCTACCAATCGGCAGTTGAATTTGCTGTAAAAGAGCAGATCTCAGCAGGTATTAACATAATCACCGCCGGACAGGTTCGGGGCGATATGATTGAAATCTTCTCCAGCCAAATAACTGGAATGGCCTGGGAAGAGGGAACTTCTAAAATAAAAGGGAAAATACTCCCCCTCAACTACTCCATAGGTGCAGATGATCTTAAAACCGCACTTAAAACTGCAAACAACCTATCCAAGGATTACCGGGCAGGTGCCAGGATCCTAGAAGGAGGAAAAATAAGGAAAGATGCTAGGGGGGTTAAAGGAGTCATAACTGGTCCCACTACTCTTGTTTTATCTTCGCGTATGGAGGGATTCTATGATTTGGAAAATAGGGATAAGGCAATCATTGATATGGCACATGCCCTAAATAAGGAGGCTAAATATTTGGAAGGTGCTGGTGCATCCATGATACAGATTGATGAACCTTACCTTTCCACGGGAATGGCCGACATCTCAAAGGCTCTTGAGGCCATAAAAATCACTATTAAAGGCCTAAAAGTTCCCCTGGCCATGCACGTTTGTGGTGATGTGACACAGATTTTTGGAAAATTAATGAAATTTCCAGTGGATATTATTGACTGTGAATTTGCAGGTATAAAGAGAAATCTTGAAGTTCTGGAAAACACTGATCTTGAAAAGATAATTGGTTTTGGATCTGTGGACACCAAAACCGAGAAAGTGGAAAGTCCAGAGGAAATTCTCGAACTTCTAAAAAAAGGAATAGAACTCATTGGAGCGGAAAAAATGATTGTTGACCCGGACTGTGGAATGCGAATGCTGCCTCGGAAGGTGGCTTATCAAAAACTGACAAACATGACGGAGGCAGTAAAATGGCTATCCTAATCGAAGCCCCTACAATAAAGAAAGGATGGGAAACACTAGTTAAAAAGATCATGAAGGAAGGTTCACAGATTAAAGATGAAAGAGGTTCACTAACCATCGAGCTTCGCAATACTGTGGTTTCCGTGGATAACCCACTTAAACTGGATATTCCCCCAGGTTACTTCTGGAGTGGTGAAAAACTCGAGATTTATGCCGAACAATTCCTAAGTAATGATAAAAAGGGATTTGTATACACCTATGGAAACCGCCTCCGGAAACATTTCCAAGACATAGACCAGATAGCTGAAGCAATAAGACGTCTAAAAAATTGTAGTGAATCCCGGAGGGCCATATCTGTCACATGGGATCCTCCAATCGACACCAAACAAGAAGAAGTACCGTGCATGATATTAGTAGATTTCAAGATCAGGGATGGTAAACTTCAAACCACAGGCCTCTGGCGTTCTCACGATATTTATGGGGCATGGTTCCCCAATGCTGTTGGCCTAACACGGCTTTCCCAGTACGTAGCCCAAGAGGTTGGAGTGGAAGTGGGTAACCTAACCATACATTCCATCAGTGCCCATATTTATGAGGTTAATTTTGAGGAAGCCCGCGGAATAAACCCTATTGAAAACCTATTTGGCATCAACAAATAAAAAAACTTAAAAATCCTGAAAAATTAAAAGAACTTAATGCAAATATTTTGTATTGGATAATTTAACTATTATCCAATGAATAATATGTTATCTTACTTTCATGGAGATGATCAGATGGTAAGCGTCAATTTGGAAGCTAAAAAAACAGTAGATTTAATGATTGAAAATGCAGACGACCTTAATATTGCAGTTCACAAGTTGAAAAATGGATCCACAGTTATCGATGCAGGAGTCAACGTAACTGGAAGTTTCAAAGCAGGAGAACTCTACACAAAAGTTTGTCTTGGCGGGCTGGCAGAAGTGGGAATATCCATTCCCGGAGACCTATCTGAAAGCTTCGCCCTACCCTCAGTGAAGATAAAAACACACCAACCAGCAATCTCAACCCTGGGATCACAGAAAGCAGGATGGTCAGTAAGTGTCGGTGACTTTTTCGCCCTTGGTTCTGGCCCTGCACGAGCCCTGGCCCTGAAACCCGAAGAAACCTATGAAGAAATCGGCTACATGGACGAAGCAGACCTTGCTATTCTCACCCTGGAAGCCGACCAGCTCCCTGGGGAGGATGTCATAGAATACATTGCTCAGGAGTGCAAAGTTAAGCCTGAGAATGTTTACACACTCGTAGCCCCTACATCATCCCTGGTTGGTTCAATACAAATAGCTGGTAGAGTAGTAGAAAACGGAACCTACAAAATGCTGGAAGCACTTCACTTTGATGTTAACAAGGTTAAACATGCTGCAGGTATTGCACCAATAGCTCCTGTTGATCCAGATAGTCTTAAAGCCATGGGAAAAACCAACGATGCTGTTCTTTTCGGTGGTAGAACCTATTACTATATTGAATCAGAAACCAAAGATGACATTAAGGCACTGGCTAAGAATTTACCATCCTCTGCTGCAGATGGATATGGAAAACCATTCTACGATGTTTTCAAAGAAGCAAACTTCGATTTCTTCCAAATCGATAAGGGAATGTTCGCACCTGCCGAAGTTGTTATCAACGATTTAACCACTGGTGAATTATTCCGTGCAGGATACGTTAATGTTGAACTTTTAAAGAAATCATTTGGAATATAGGGTTAATTAACCCTCTTTTTATATTTTTATTGGAGTCTTAATTTTATTGGAAATAATTTAAAAAAAAATAGGATTTAAGAGGTTGTCTGTTTTACTGAACCTCCGCCACTAACCTGTTGATTCACCTGAGGGCTGCCTAGATAGTTAAGGTTCCCAGCACCGCTTATTATTGCATTAAGCACTTTTTTAGCGTTTACTGTTCCTTTACCAGCTCCATCGATGTTAATAGTGGTGGTTTCGGTTACCAGATCCTTGGCATCATAATTTCCAGCCCCACTTATGGTTATGGTTTGTTCAGTGCATTTGCCGGCCAAAATCATCTTCCCAGCTCCAGCAATATTAACTGTGAGTTTTTCCAGTGTAAGACCGGCCAGATCACCATTTCCAGCACCATCCATACTTATGCTCATGGTTTTGGTTTTGAAACCCTCTGATTCTATCTTTCCTGCCCCTGAGATAATGATTGAATTTATGTCTTTAACAGTTAAGTAAAACTTAATATCTTTGGTCGGAGTGGGAGTGTTGGTATCATAGCTGATGGAAAGCTTATCACCTTCTACTTTGCTCTGGATATGGGGCATGATATTATCTTCAGCTTCAATGGTCAGAGATTCCTCATCTCCCTGTTTTAGCACAATAGTACCCATTCCATCAAGTGAAACTTGTTTGACTCCATTAACATCTTTGGTTTCATTAGTCAAATTTCCAGAACCCCAACCATGTATGGTACATCCGGAAGCAGCGATTATCAGGCAAAGACTCAATAATAGCATTACATATTCTTTCAACAATAACATCCCCCTTTAAGTAAACATATTAATCATATTTTTGGTTTTATATATAATAAGATTTATTAAAGTTATCAAAACCAATCTTAGATTATTTAGAGTTATACTCCACTTAGAAATCCCATGGAGTTAACATATTTACAAAATATTCATATAAAGTCAATAACAAGACTATATGCAAAGAAGACAGAAGATGTAGAAATTAGCATAATTTTTTTGAGTGATAACATGAAAATCGGAATCTGCGATACTACTTTCGCCCGTTACGATATGGCCTCTGCAGCCATAGATGAGATAAAACAACATGTGGGCAATAATAAAATAATCAGGAGGACGGTTCCAGGAGTAAAGGACCTTCCTGTGGCCTGTAAAAAGCTCATTGAAGAAGAAGGCTGTGAAGTGGTAATGGCCATGGGAATGCCTGGTCCAGAAAAGATAGATAAAACATGTGCCCATGAAGCATCAACTGGACTTATAAAGGCACAGTTAATGACAAACACTCACATTCTGGAAGTTTTTGTCCATGAAGATGAAGGCGTTGATGAGAAGGATTTGAAGTTTCTGGCAGACCACCGTGCCAGAGAACACGCCCAGAATCTGGTTAAAATGTT
>JAHKLP010000066.1 GCA_020855015.1 Methanobacterium sp. | reverse complement strand
GGCATTGATACTGATGATCTTAAACTGAAAGCAGGAGTCTTCGGTGCCGAGATGTGGACCGAGGAGATGAGAAATGAAATCGAAAGACGATTAAATCTATCGGCATTAAATATCTACGGACTAACTGAGATCATTGGCCCGGGAGTGGCCCAGGAATGTGAAGTGAAAGATGGACTGCACATCTTCGATGATCATTTCTATCCGGAAATCATAGACTCAACCACACTGGAAACCTTACCTGATGGTGAGAAAGGAGAACTGGTCTTAACAACGCTGACCAGGGAGGGAATGCCCATAATACGTTTCCGTACCCGAGATATAACCGCACTGCGCAGGGGTGAGTGTGATTGTGGGAGGACCAACATTAAAATGGACAGAATCACCGGAAGATCAGATGATATGCTCAAAATCAGGGGAGTTATTGTCTTCCCATCACAGATAGAACGAGCCCTCCTTAAAATACCTGGAATGGAACCTGTCTACCAGATTGTTATCACCAGACCACATCAACTGGATGAACTGGAAGTACATGTGGAAACTTCACCGGCACTATTCTCGGATGAAGTTAAACACGTTGAACAGGTGAAAAAGTCCATAGAAAAACAAATACATGATGAGATCGGATTAAGAGTTAATGTTAACCTGGTTGAACCTGAAAGCTTGCCTAGAAGTGAGGGTAAAGCGGTCAGGGTTGTTGATAAACGACATTTAAACTAAAAGAGTGATAGTTAACATTGAAAATGTGCCAATTAAATTAGAATTGAGGGATATATAAAGGGGACTGTAAAATGAAAATAAAACAAATTTCCGTGTTTCTGGAAAATAGGAAAGGAAGACTTTGGAAGGCTTTGAATGTTCTATCTAATGCTGGTGTGAATATCAGGGCCCTATCCATAGCAGACACATCCGAATTTGGTATCCTGCGCATGATTGTTCCAGAACCGGACCTGGCTGAAGAAAAGTTAGCTGAGAACAACTTCGTGGTTAAAGTAAATGAAGTCATTGCCGTGGAAGTTTCTGATGAGCCTGGAGGTTTGGATGCTGTTCTAGGACTGTTGAACAATGCTGATGTTAATGTGGAATACCTCTACGCCTTTGTTGAAAAGAAGACCAATAAAGCTATAGTGGTGATACGTACTGAGGATCTGGATGCAAGCATTAAAGTCCTGGAAGAAGGTGGAGTTACCATACTCTCCGCAGAGGAAGTTAACATGCTTTAAAAGCAGACATTATGATTTGATATGAAGCTTTAATTCTTTTTTATAAATAAAAACTAAGAAAAGAGTTATTTAACACTATCCATGAAATTATCCGCTTATTCATGCCAATCTAACTGAATATGATGTATTTTAATCTAGACTATTTAAAAATAAATAATGGGTATTGCAGGTAAATACAATCCCGAATTTATATACAATCCCCTGTTTAATTCAGCTAACAATGACTGATATTAGATCCTTCCCACCTTTTTGGTGGATTAGATACGTTCCAGATATTTGGTTTTAATCCGTTCATATTCTTCCTGGGTTATGGCACCAATATCTAGAAGGTCTTTGGCCTTTTTAATCTTCTCCACAGGGTCAACATCTTCATCATCAGATTCGTCTAACAGGTTAGTTTTCCCTATCTCAACAGATTCGGGTTGAGCTGATACTTCCTCATCTGGAGAATCTTCAATTTCTTGAATTGGTTCTGCTTCAGGTTTATCATTATCTGATTTTAAATGTTCAGGAACTTTAATTTCCGGAATATCCGGTGTTTCTGGAACATCTTTTTCAACGGCTTCCGGTGTTGGTTCAACAGTTTCCTCATCTGCCGGTTCAACAGTTTCTTCGGGTTTAGCCTTTGCTACTTCCGGAGTTGCCTCAACAGATGTTTCATCAATTTTTTCGGATTCTTCAAATTTATGTCCACAGATCACACAAAACTTGGCTTCTAACTTATTTTGCTGATTACATGATGGGCATAACTTGAAATCATCACTGGTTTGATCTTCTGACTGCGTATCTGGAACTTTTTCTTTAACCAGGGATGCTCCACACCCCACACAAAACTTGGCATCGGCAGGGTTTGGTGTCTGGCATTCCGGACAGATCACAGTATCTGGTGCTGGTTTACTTTCAAGAGTTGCTCCACAACTCACACAAAATTTGGCACCTTCGGGGTTTGGTGTCTGGCACTCTGGACAGTTAACAGATCCTTGCACTGGTGGTTTTTCCTGATTAGGATCTTCACCTCTTCTTTTCGCTTCTAATCTCTTCCTAATTTCATCACTGGAAACCATTGTATACACCTCAATTATCCACATGTAATAAAAATTTAGATGTTAATATTCTGATTCTAGCCATTATTTCAAATCTGATATGTTACTTGTAACTAGATTAAAGTTATAGAGTTATTCCCATAATTAATTTTATGTCAATTTTGTTAATACAAAACAAGAAAAACAATTACTATGAAAAGAATCATAATAAATTTATTCTTCAATGTGTTTTAAATGCCCAATACTGGTTTAAAGTGCCATATTCGCCCTTTTCAATGGCTTTTTTGGTGAAAATTGATGCTTCTCGGACTGATTTTTCTATGGTGTGTCCTTTTGCCATGTAAGCCGTGGCTGCTGCTGAAAATGTGCATCCTGATCCATGGGTGTTGTTTGTGTCTAATAATTCACCCATAATTATCTTTAATGAGTTTTTATAGAATACGTCACTTCCATTTAAGTGTCCCCCTGTAATTACAGTAGGACAAATCTTTCCCAGTTTTTCGGCAACTTCGCAGGCGTCTTTTTCATCTTTGATGTCTGTTCTGCTGAGTTTTTGGGCTTCATAGATGTTGGGGGTGATTAGTCTGGCACGGGGTAGGAGATTTTTTTTTATTGACTCTGCCATGTTTTCCTGGGATAGGCTACCACCAGAACCGGCTACCATTACCGGATCAACCACCAGTTTTAGCTGATATTCTTTGACTTTACTGGCAACAACTTTGACAATTTCTGGTGAATAAAGCATTCCTGTCTTAGCATATT
>JAHKLP010000026.1 GCA_020855015.1 Methanobacterium sp. | reverse complement strand
TAGGTAGAGCGTTCGGCTGTTAACCGATTGGTCACAGGTTCGAGCCCTGTCGGCGGCGCTTAAGGGCCCATAGCTTAGCCAGGTAGAGCGCCCGGCTCATAACCGGGCGGCCATGGGTTCGAACCCCATTGGGCCCATTTACTAACACCCAAAAATCGAATATATCCCAATAAAAACATTAAATTCATTAATCAAATCTCATGCTCCGGTAGTGTAGTCCGGCCAATCATGTCGGCCTTTCGAGCCGATGACTCGGGTTCGAATCCCGGCCGGAGCATTTTTAAATTTTACGATTTAACTACCCTTAAACTGATTTAGGTTTAGAATAATATGCATTGGCAGGGGTGCCCGAGCGGCCAAAGGGGACAGGCTTAGGACCTGTTGGCGTAGGCCTTCGAGGGTTCGAATCCCTTCCCCTGCATTCCCATTCACCCATATTTCATAGGCCGGGGTGGGGTAGGTGGTTATCCTACGGGACTGTGGATCCCGCGACTCGGGTTCGAATCTCGGCCCCGGCCCCATATTCATCTATTATTTTTTGATTATTTTTTTATTTGATGTTTTTATGTATCACAATTCACTTGCAACCCCTATTACAGATTAAAAACATGGTTTTAATAGAAAAGTACTTATTTCTCCTTATGTATAATAAAGTCTAATATTAAAGGGGGAGGCCCATGATTAAGATAGAAAGAACCTGTAGTTCCCTGAAGTGTGACGTTGTTCATAAAGGAGAGTTAATTGGGAAGATGGAAGGAGTGAGTGTAACCCAGTGGTTTATGAAAAACCATTACAACTACACTGGTGCATTTTCACGATTTATCACTGAAAACCCAGAACTAAGTCGTTCAGGTATAAAAGTAGACATTGTTTTTAATGATCGTAAAATCGTTGCCAAAGATGCATGCATAGAATGGATCAGAGGGCCAACAAAGAATGGAACATTTTCTGCCAAAAATATAGAGTACGCAGACAAACAGTACACACCTGAAAGCCCGTAAAACATGATTATCTGGGAGTTAAAATTTAATGAGTAAAACAGGATCCCGTGAAGAACGAGAACTGGTTAAGATGCTCTGGGATGCTGATTGTGCAGCAATGCGCGCCCCAGCATCGGGAGGAGCAACTAAAAAACCACTCCCCGATATCATTGCAGGTAATGGTAAAATATACTTAGCTATAGAAGTCAAATCCTCCTCAAAGGACCGTATTTATATTAATTCTGATAAAATTGATGCCTTACTTGAATTTTCCAACCTATTTGGTGCCCAACCCTACATCGGGGCTAAGTTCATCCGTAAGAAATGGAGATTTTTAACCCCTGAGACTCTTCACAAGACACCACAGAATAATTACCGTGTAGATGTTGATCTGGCCTTTGAAAAAGGGTTGGAGTTTGATGAGATTTTAGGTAAGGATAAGCAGGTTAAATTCAGTTAAATAACTTATTTCACTCTTTTTGGCTTTTAATCATTTCTTTGAGTTCATCTAATTCTGATTGAAGCTTATCAAGCTTTTTATCAACTGTCAGAAATTCGCTTCTTTCTGAACTTTTAACGAATCTTGAGGTAATGGTTGCTGTTAGGAAACTAGTGAAAGCTATTCCTGTAGCCATTATTATAAATCCAAGAATACGCCCCTGTGTACTCATTGGGTATATATCCCCGTAACCTACAGTTGTTATTGTCACCAACAAATACCAAAATGCATCATCAAATGTATTCACGTTTTCATTAACCCCAAACTCAAAATAAAAGAATAATATTGAACTTATCATTAAGATGATTAGCACAACTAATAATCCATAATCAATGTTTGTTTTACGCATGAGTCCAAGAAAATGCCTTATTTGTGACTTGAAAAGGGCAATGATTCTTATTATTCTTACTAATCGGAAATATCGGAAGAAAGTACTGATAGGTCCCACAATGATTTCTGGAATCATTCCCAATATGTCAGTCCAATTATGAAGAAGGAATTTCTTCCTATCCGGAGCTTTCCATAGACGATACATGAACTCGGGAATTAAAATTAAGACCACACCTAAATCATAATAAACTATTATCGTATAGATTTCGGGCGTTACATCAACAAAGAAGAGTGAAGTTAATAGAATAATATCAGATATGATTAGAAAGAGAATTATCACCTCAATCATCAGACTTATTCTTTCTTTACTGAATTTTTCTTTCATTTACACACCGATAGAAGACCATGTAATTTATGAATTTACCTCAGAAACTTACGATTATTATTTTTTACTCACTTCATGATCTATATTTTCTTCTTCAATCTCCTTGGATTCTTTGTAGGCTAAAACAGCAGCATAAGCCACTCCTAAAACCAGAGGTCCGATTATGAATCCCACCAAACCTAATAGTAGCGGTCCGCAGATGAAACCCAGAAGAAATATCATGGGATGAATATCTGCATATTTACCTGAGATCTGGGGCCTCAAGTACATGTCCAGCACACTCAGGGCGATGCTTAAAAGAACAACCAGTATTAAGCGGATGAAGTTGCCGTTGAACAGATCATAAAGGGCTAAGACCGTGTAAGTGGGCCAATGCCCGACAAACGGTATCACCTGGCAGAATCCGGTTAGAATTCCCAGGAACAAGGAGTAAGGGTAACCCAACAGGTAGAAACCAATACCTGAAATTACACCCACGATCATAGCTGAGAGGAAATGTCCGAAGAAAATACTCTTCAAGACATTGTCGGTTTCATGGAAGAGATTTTCAAAAAATCCCTTCCTATCATGAGGTATTAACAAATCAACATATCCCCATAGCTTATCTCCATCTTTAGCCAAATAAAATGTTGCTGTGAAGAAAACAAAAAGTTCCAAAGCCACATTAGGTAACGACTGCACTAAACCAACCAGATAAGAGGTTATTCTACTAACAATATCGGAAAAGGCAGCTTCCAAAACACTTGATATTGAGCCCAAATAGGGATACAAACTATCCGGAACGTACTGTTGAAATTGTGGGGAGTTCTGGATAGAAGCACTGGTAATATTATTAATATTCATGGACTCTACAGCCGCAACAAGTGAGGGAGCAGACTGTGCAAGCGCTTCAACAGAATAAAAGAGTATGGCAATTAAAGGAAGTATAATCACAACCATGGCCACTGCTATGGCCAGTGAATGGAATTTAAGGTAAGGTTGCAGTCTCCTGGCAATGGGGCGCACTGCATAGGCAAAAACAGCCGCCAGTACGAGCATACTAAGCATAGGCGTAAGAATCAACAATGATAAAAACAGGAGCACTGCCACTATAAATATAGCAGATGTCAGGGTTCCTTTAAGCTTGTAAATCATGATCAACAATCCCTAATTACAATATTAGAATTTTAATTGAATATTATTCTAAAAGTATAATGTTGGTTAAAAATGCTTTTTCACACCAGAAGAATCCCGGTGGTATTTCCCGAACTCCGATATCAGCATGAGCTGGTCTCCCCAGAATACAGGACCTTCAACACATATCCTCCAACCCACATCATCCACACAACATTGCCCACATATTCCAAGGGCACACTTCATGTAACGTTCCATGGAAAACTGGGCTGGGAGCTGGTACTTGTTGGAGATGTCTAAAAGTTTCTTCATCATTATTTCTGGCCCACAAACTACCATCATATCATACTCTTCTCTTTTTATGAGTTTCTCAGCAAGTTCAGTGGCGAAACCACAGAATCCGTGGCTTCCATCATCAGTGGTGGGCATTACATTAACCCCGGTGGTGTTGAGTCTTTCTTCAAAAAGTATTTCTTCTTTTGTGGTTGCTGCAGTTATAACATCCACTTCTACCCCAATTTTTGATGATTCATCAGTGAATGCGGCTATGGGTGCCATTCCAATCCCTCCACCAACTGCCAGAACCCTGGAACCTGCAATCTGGAATCCAGTTCCATAAGGTCCTCTTAATCCTAACAGATCATCTTTATGTAGTTTGTGAAGTGACTGGGTAAATGGTCCCACCATCTTCACTGAAACTCCCACCTCATCATTGACCGGATCAATACTGGAAATGGACATTGGTTTTTCATCCTGGAAGTTCCATAACATTAAAAACTGGCCAGGAATCTCGTCTTTAAATTTCCATGGGAAATAAAAGGTTTTCACAGTGGGTGATTCCTCAACTATCCTCTTGATTTTAAGTACGTGTGGAAAATGATTAATATCAGTTCTTAGCATGATATATTCGTCCCTTTAGTTGTTATGGAATTTAATTCATTATATACCTATAATGTGTGTTTATTTTTGATGTGCCAGTCCCACCATCTCTTCAACTTGCTGGTAACCTTTACGGATCATGAATTTCTCCAGGCCACTAGTTATCTCCCTGAAAACGTCCAGACCATTGTACATTACTGCAGTACCCACTTGTACACAGCTGGCTCCAGCATATAAGAATTCTACAACATCTTTGTAATCCATTATACCCCCCACACCCATTACTGGTAATTCAACTTCCTGAGATACTTGATAAACGCAGCGTAGCGCCACTGGTTTTATGGCTGGTCCTGACATTCCCCCAAAACGGTTGGAAAGTACTGGATTGGCTGTTTCCAGGTCGATCCTCATACCTGGACCCAGAGAGTTGATGAGAGTTAGGGCATCAGCACCACCACTTTCTGCTGCACGGGCTATTTCCACAATATCCGTTACATTAGGAGTTAATTTGACTAGAACTGGAGATTTAACTGTTTTTTTAACTGCTTTTACAATCTGAGTAGTTAAATTAGGGTCCTGACCAATTGATGCCCCACAAC
>JAHKLP010000125.1 GCA_020855015.1 Methanobacterium sp. | reverse complement strand
TTTCAATTGTATAGTTCTTTCAATTGTATAGTTCTCACTTCGCAATCCCAACTTGCTTTTGAATCCTGCTTATGTACAGGCGTGCCCATAAATAAGCAACAACACCTCCGGCAATATCACCGGCAACTATACCCCACCATACTCCTTGCTGACCCATTTTGAAGTTTATGGCCAGGAGATAGGCAAATATGGCGACAAATAGTAGCTGCCTCAGTACGGTCAGAATGAGGGATGTTACTCCCTTTCCCACTCCTTGAAAAACTGAACTGGACATTATACCCGGAGGTACGAATATGTAAAACACACACATCACCTGTAAAAAGGCAGCAATGGTGGGAGCCAGGTAGGCAGTTTCTGGTGAATAGGCAAATATTTGGGCGATGTATGGTGCGAATATGAAAGTTAAAACACCAGTAATGGAAGCTACTGCTAAGCCCAACTTTATGGAGTAAGTGTGGGCTATGCGCAGGTTTTGATATTTGCGAGCTCCGTAGGCCACTCCGCTTAATGTTATCACTGAGGTTCCCACTGCAACCAGAGGTATTATGGCCATAATTACCACCCTCCATCCTGCGGAGTAAACTGCAACCGCATCAGTTCCAGAAACCTGGACCAGTATCACATTTAAAATGGCGGTCACCGCTGACATCACCATGAACTCAGCACTGGCTGGTAATCCCACTGCCAGTATGGACCTGGTTACTTTTAAATCCACTTTGAAGAACTCCCAGGATAGGTTCACAAAGGTGTCCTTCTTTTTAAAGAACCAGTAAAGTAGAATTACGGAAACCAGGGCCTGGGAAATTAGCGTGGCCCATGCTGCTCCGGCAATTCCCCATCCTGCCAGGTAGATGAGTATGGGATCCAGGACTATGTTCACCAGGGAGGATACCATCATTGCATGCATGGTCCTCTTAGTATCTCCTTCAGAACGCAGAATTCCATAGGCCGCACCAGTGAAAAGCATGAATATTGTACCGGCAAAGGTAACTCTACCATATTCAATGGCCAAACCAATTGTTTCGCCTGCTCCTAATGTTAAAAGGACAGGGTTTAAGAATATCTCCAGGAGTACCGTAAGAATCACAGCAAAAATGATAGTGATAATCAGAGTGTGCATTGCGGTATTGTTCACCCCTTCCTGGTTTCTGGCACCTATGCAGCGGGAGATGGCTGAAGTAGCACCGGCACCGAGACCATTGGAAAGACCCACCAATATCATAAAGAGTGGTGTTACAAATCCTACTGCTGCCAGTGCATTTCCACCCAGCCCAGAGACCCAGATGGCATCCACCAAGTTGTAAGTTGATGTCAGTATCATGGCCACAACGAGTGGACCGGCTAATTTTATTATGGCCTTTTTAGGGTCACCAGTTATGAGGGCCACTCCTTCTGTTTTTCCTCCTAAATCCCCTATTGACTCGTTTTTATCAGATCCAACAGAGGATGATGAAATGTTATCCTTCATTTTATCCTTCATTCACTCCTAAAATTAATTTTGCATAATTTATCAATTTAATCTTTGAAAATAATCCGGGAAGATACAACTTTAAGTTTCATTTTAATCTTTATACGGTTTAATAGGACTTTTAAGACTGTTTTCTGCCAGAATTGTCATTTTATTTAACATATACGAGCGTTCTTCGTTAGAAAACCCTTTGAAGAGAATGTTTTCCCATTTTTTCTCTGCCTGTAAAATTACTGGGATCACTTGTTCTCCTTTCTGAGTGAGTGAGAGCAGATATCTTCGGCGATTTAGAGGGTCTTGAACTTTATTAACCATTCCCTTTTCCTCTAATTTTTTTATAGCCCTGGCAATTGTCCCTTTATCAATGTAGAACATTTTAGCCAGTTCATCCTGGGTGATTCCCTCTTTTTTTGATAATACCAGGAGGCAGGGCACCTGCCCATCGGTCAGTTCCAAATGTTTAAGCTCATGGTTCATGAAAATATAGTGATTCCTGGTTATTATGGACATAATTCCCCTAAACGGGATATCTAATGACATTTTCTCCACTCCAATTATTTATAACTGCAAATCCTTTTTTAACCATTATAGAGATATTAATTTTAAATTAAAAGGAAAATTAAAATTAAGCAAGATAATGAATCTGGATTGAACCTTTAATCACTAGACAATAGTTAGATTTCATACTTTAAATATGTTGTCAATGCAACAATTGTTTAAACAACATAAATAAATTGAGGTGAGATATTCATATAGTAAAAAGTGATAATTATTCTGGATTCCATGATATGATTAGAGTAGGATTTTAAGATTTAGTAACAATTAAGGGATTATAGAGTTTAAAAGTTTATCAAACTTCTTTTCAGCCATTACTTCATGAGTTAAGAATTTTCCATTGTAAAAAACACTGAAAATCCCAAAGGGAGTTGGAAGATCCTTAGCTTGCTTAAGATTTTCTACTTTAATTTTTTCAGATTTGATTCCATGCTTGACTGCAGTTTCAATCATTATATCCACATAATCCGCATTAAAGGGACACATATCAGTGTAAAAAAATGTTAATCCTTCTTTTCCAGGGAATTCCGCTGTTTTTGCCTTTTCTGTGAATCTGGGAGTGGGAGCGTCTTCTTTGAACTTCTTAACTAGCATTATGAAATAGGGAGGTGCTTCATCACATACTTCAAAACCTTTTTTAA
>JAHKLP010000132.1 GCA_020855015.1 Methanobacterium sp. | reverse complement strand
TGATGCCCCACAACCTTCCATGGCATGGGGGCATGACACATTAAGTTCAAGGGCATCTACCAGATTATGAACTTTGCTGGCTATCTGGGAAAAATCTTCTGGTGTGGAACCGTAGATTGATGCTATTTGTGGGACGTTTCCATCCAGTTTCTTAAGCTCTTCCTTGAATCTTTCCACGCCGGGGTTGGATAGGCCTATGGCATTTATTATGCCCCCTTCCACTTCTACAGTAGTGGGGTTGGGGTAGCCTTTGTTGGGTTCCAGTCCAAAGGATTTGGTTACCACTGCCCCGGCTCCGCTCCTTGCTGCCCAGTTAAGAGATGCAGAAGTGCTTCCCAGCACCCCTGCTGCTAGTGCAGTAGGATTTTTCATTTTAATCTGGCATATTTCTACTTCCAGCATGATTACACCTTTTATGGAAGGTTTTGTCCATCAGAATTGTTTATTTAGAATCTCTTTATCCAAATAATGATATATTTTTAGAAAGTTTAAATCATCTTAATTACACATTTAATTCTATGAAGTGTTATGTGGTTAGTTGTTTTGCAGGCTTCGTGGCCTTAGATGAAGATTTTAACCTCCTGGATTATGAACTTTTCCCAAAATCAGAACTCCCGGAAAAATGGGTTAAAATGCAAGAAAAAGGTTTAAATCCTGAAGAAAATCGTTTGCTGGACAAAATTGGTAAAATATGTGATGAAATCATTATCGAAACTGATAAAAGCAGCTATCACTACCGTGACCTTAAATATAATCCTAAATTCACTTTTAAAACCCCCAGTAAAGGTGGGGACTATTTAAGATCCAACTTGGAAGAAATTCTTCTTGAAACTGGTTTTATTAATTCAAAAAATGAACTTAAAACTGTTGTCCGAAAATTATCAGTTCAAATAACTGAAATTAAGCTTAAAAAATCTTCTGAGTCTCATGATCTCCTGCTTATCCAGGCCATCCATACCATTGAGGAGTTGGAGGAGTCGGAGGTCAAACTGGTTGAGAGGATCCGGGAATGGTACCCTGTACACTTTCCTGAAATGGACGAAGTGAGGGATCATTCCAAGTATGTGGAGTTAATTTCTAAATATGGGGACCGAAGTTCTATAATAAATTCAGAATCATTTGATCTTGATGTGGATTCAGGAACCAGTCTGGGTGCGGAGTTGTCAGACGCTGATCTGGAGGTGATCCAGGGATTTGCTCATACCATTAAATCCATTCAAGATTCCAAAAAATCCATCACTACCTATGTTGACCAAAAAATGGAGGAAATGGCACCTAACCTAAGGAGTCTTATAGGATCATCACTAGGTGCCAAGATCATTGCCCATACCGGAGGTATTCGGAGATTGGCACTTTTACCTTCCAGCACTGTGCAGATTTTAGGAGCAGAAAAGGCTCTTTTCCGCCACTTGAAGACAGGTGAGAGACCCCCGAAACATGGTCTGATCTACCAGCACCCTGATGTTCGTGGCTCCCGATGGTGGATTCGAGGAAAAGTAGCTCGGGCACTGGCGGGTAGAATAAGTTTAGCCGTTAGAAAAGATTTCTTCTCAGGAGAATATGACCCCTCAATTAAGGAAGGATTCCAAATAAAACTTGAAGAAATAAAAAAAACACATCCATTCCCTAAAAGGACTGAAAAGTCCAAAAAGAAGAAGAAAGAAGGCAAAAAGAGAAAAAGGAAAAAGGATAAATTTCGTTATAAGAAGGGAGATTACTCTTATTAAATAACAGAATTGTGCAGTCAGTATATGTATGGGGAATGATTAAAGACATTGTATGGGGTATCGTGTTGCATTAATGAAGATGGCAATTTAAATCATTGCGATGGCAGTCCTAGTGTCCATAATATACGTGGGTTTTTCAATTATATTGTGGTGTTTTGGCATCCTGTTTTTCCAGGTGGTGGAGAACCCACTCAAGAAAATACTTCAGAGAACAAAAACACAATAAAATAAAATGATTTCATGAAAATTCAATATCTCTTAAAAAGAAGGAAACATGCTCTGAATCGCACTTGGATAAAAAAAGACATTTATAAACCTTGAGGAATAATAAAATGGATGATAGGCAAGAATCAACCAAATTCACCGGGATATACGACTTGGACGGTCATCTGGCCACTTGTAATCTCAACCCCGGAGTGAGGGTTTATGGGGAAAAACTTATAGAATATGAGGATGTTGAGTACCGTTTGTGGGATCCTCGCCGTTCTAAACTGGCTGCAGCCATACTTAAGGGTTTGGAAACATTTCCAGTGGATGCTTCTTCCAAGATTCTTTATCTGGGCGCTTCTGCAGGTACCACACCATCCCATATCTCGGACATAGTTGTGGATGGCACGATTTACTGTGTTGAATTCTCACCACGCATGATGCGGGAGCTTTTAAATGTTTGCCGGGGGCGGGAAAACATGATACCTATCCTGGAAGATGCCAGCAAACCCTATAATTATATGGGGTTGATGCAGAAGGTTGATCTGGTCTACTCTGATGTGGCACAACCCCATCAAACTGAAATATTCATGGATAACATGCGTATTTATCTAAAAGAGGGCTGTCATGGTATTTTCATGATTAAAGCTAGAAGTATTGACGTGACCCGTAAACCCCGACAAATATTCCGTGAGGAAGCCTCTAAGTTAAAGGAGCATGGTTTTCGGGTTGTGGATAAGGTGGATTTAGACCCTTACGAGAAGGACCACCGTTGTCTGGTTTGTGAGTTTGCTTTCTAGTTTAAAAAAAAATTGAATCATCTTATAAATTTAAAAAAGAACATATATCATAAGAAAAAGAATTTAAATTTGAAATATTCGCAAGGCCAATTCCTATCTAACTGATATAATTTAAGGGATTTTTTCGACAATTCTGTCAATTATTACTGCAGATATCTCTTCTTTAGTACTCAAAGGTACTTCCAACACCTCATCATCAACCAAAAATACTTTGTTCTGGTCTGAACCGAATCCTGCACCTTCTATAGAAACATCGTTAGCCACCATCAGATCTGCACCAGATTCATTCATCCTTTTTCTGGCAGAATCCAACAACTGGTCATTGGATACACTGTATTCAGCCTTGAATCCCACCAAATATAGTTCAGGGTTGTATTTCTTTGCTTTATTAATTATTTTAGGGGTTGGTTTTAATTTTAGGTTGAGATCGTCCTTTGATGAGATCTTTGATTCCTGCTTTTCCACAGCAAAATCAGACACTGCAGCTGCTGCAATGAAAATATCTTGATCATGAAGAATTTTACC
>JAHKLP010000142.1 GCA_020855015.1 Methanobacterium sp. | reverse complement strand
GGTACATCCTCTTTTTTAAGGGGCACGGTACCACCCAAGTGGCCTGCATTATACATGCCCTGCACGAATGGTTCTGAAACACCGGCACCTTCCATGATCTCTCGTGCCTGGCTAATGGCCAGATCCATTCGCTCTTGATCATAGGAGGTGAGAGATTTTTCTACTTTACCATTGGCAGAAACAGTGCCCTCTTCTGCGTCTGCAAGTTTAACCATGAGACCAACTCGATCCTCAATTGGGATTTTTCGCCAGGGTTTGTGGAAAAGATGGGAAAATATGTCAAGGTAGGATGAGAGAATATAATTATCGTGTGAGGTGTACCATAGCATTGGTGGTTCTTCCAGTTGCCTGGCGTCAGGGGAAATTCCTCCTAAGGTAAGGACTATATCTGCCCATAAACGGTCTTCAGCATGCAATCCTGAATTTTTAAGTATCTGGGCTGTTCCTATTCCTCCAGCAGCTAAAACAACCACATCAGCTTTTAAAGTTTGTACCCCTCTGGATTTAATCTGAACTCCACTTACTTTTCCTCCCTCAATGAGCACTTTTTCCACAGGAGAACTGGTATTTAGCTTTGCCCCACTACGTACAGCCTGTTTCATGAATTTTCGGGAATCCCAACGGGCCCCGGTTTTACAACCAAGTTCACACAGTCCGCACGAGATGCATCGCTTGGGATCAACAGCTTTAGGTGTAGGGTGGGGGTTTAAACCCAAATCTTTAGCAGTATGGAACATTTTGGTGGTCAGGGGCCTCCACTTGACCTGGGGGAATGGTTTCGGATGTATTTCATCTTCCAATTCCTGAAATTCAGGGCTTAAATCTAACCCTATGTCTTTTAAACCATGGTCGGCTCTAACAATGTTTCCACAGGACAGCACAGTACATCCTCCAGTGGTTAGTCCCCTTACTAACATAAGTTCTGGTGATGATTGGCGTAATTCGGCTTGGGGAAAGAAATATTTAGTAATTCCTGTTTTAAGGAGGCCTAGATGTTTAATTAGTTCAATATGTGAAAGATTCCATGTAAACGGCTTAAAATGAGGTCCTGCCTCTAATATTGTCACATCAAAACCATTACTCTGTAATTCCCTGGCGGCGGTAGCCCCACCCGCACCACTACCTACTACTATTGCTTTCATTTATTCTCATCCTCCGGTCGGAGGGTCGCCAGACAACAGGGTGCCCCTTCGGTTATACGTTCTGTGAAATTCATTTTAATCTGCGGATTTAAACCCTGCACCACTCCTTCATCAGCCGCACTTAAGATTCGGCAAGTATCACCATTATAATATTCCGATAATGAGCAGCGGTTAACTACCATTATCATTTCAACATCATTCTGATGGTTGTTAATATCTTTAACTGTAAATTCTATTCCTAATATTTTATACAGTATCTTAGCAGCAAGAATAAGGTCTTCGGTACTGTCACCAACCCCTAGCATATCTCTGAATTTGCGTCCTAAAGACAATCCTTCATTGAACATAGCTTCTCTTCCCAAATTCAGAGCTTTTTCGCGTCCCACGCTATTTATCATGATTTCAACAATTTCATTGTGATTTATGGCCATTATTTTCCTATTTTCATTTAAATTCCCTTTTAAACTGGTATTATGCAATTTAGTATTATTAAATTTGGGATCCTCTTTGATAAGCACTCTTTCCAGACCTTTAACAGTTGAAAAGGCCAGTTCATTCAATCCTCTTTTCAGGAACCATTCGGGTGTCCACCAGGATAAAAACCGTAGTTTAAGCCCCATTATCCGCCTCCAAGCGTCCAAGATCTAAGATAAGGTTGTTGGGCTTTTTTAGGTAAAGTGAATCAATCACATCCTGATAACGTCGGGTGATGATTTCCCTTTTCAGTTTCATATTTGCAGTTAGCTCCCCTCCATCAATGGAAAGATCATTGGAAAGAAGAGCCCATTTTTTCACCTGTTCTGGACGTGAAAGATGTCTGTTAAACTCTTTGATGCTATTGGATATTTCTTCAGGATTGTAATCTTCATCCACCCATAAAAGACTACTTAAATAAGGTTTCCCTTCACCCACCAGCATCACTTCACTAATACCGGGAGTATCACGTAGTAAGGCTTCTATTCGGAGAGGATCTATGCTTTTACCATATGAATTTATTATAAGTTCCTTCTTCCTACCAGTAATCACCAAACTCTCTTCAGGGGTTAAATATCCAAGATCACCAGTTTTCAGCCATCCATTTTTCCGGGGCGGGTTTGAATCTGTTTCAAAATAACCAGGAGTTACTTGTGGACCTTTCACCAATACTTCTCCATATTTATCTATTTTTATCTCTGTATCCGGGAGTGGTTCGCCGACAGTACCTATTATGTTTTTTCCTCTACGATTCAGGGTTACTAATGGTGCTTCAGTCAATCCATATGCGTTGTGGATCTCTATTCCAAGGGTGTGGTAATCATGGATCAATTGTTGACTGGAGGTTGCCGAGCCCACAATAAGTTGAGCGCAACGGTTAAGCCCAGCTTTTTTTAGGAAAGAACGCTTTATTAATGGTTTTAAGATTTTTTTTAAGACTCCATCCTTCATGTGGATATAATGACTGCCCCAAAATGAGCTCTTCAACATTTGCCACAATTTTTCATAGAAACGGGGTACTGAGAAGAAAATAGTGGGTTTGACTTGGGGTAGAGATATTGCCAGATCATTGAAATTTTCTAAAAAATAGATCTTCAGGGATGCTGGAGCATAATATGGTGAAAAAGTACCTAAAATGCCCTCAACCACATGGTTCATTGGTAAAAATGACAAATAACTTACTTCACGATTCCGGTCATTCCATGAGGGTAACGAAGCCATACTCTCAGCCATCCAGCGCAGATGTTCATGGTTAAATGCAACTCCTTTCGGTTTCCCAGTGGTTCCGGAGGTGTAACGGATGGTGGCTAGGTCACTGAATTCAACTGGAGATTGAATACTTCCTTGAATAAATTGGGGGCTTTTTCTACCCTTTTCAAGAAACTTTTGCCAGGAAGTAACGTTTTCTGGAATCTTCTGATCTTCTCTGCAGAATGATATCCAATCCAGATCCACATCCAGTTCATCTAAACGTTTCATAAGGTGAGGGGTTCCAATAAACAATATTTTAGCTTGGCTTGCTTTTAGGACATTTTTTATTTCAACAGGTGGACTGGTGTAATATAGGGGGACACTAACCGCTCCTAGAAGTCCAATAGCCACTTCCAGTGTAAGGTAGCGACTGCTGTTTAAACCTACCAATGCTACACGATCCCCTTTTTCTATTCCTATTTCTTTAAGTGAGTTTAAAGCAGCAACAATGTCACCCCCAAGTTCCTTCGGTGATTTATATACGGCTTTACCTTCAATCAAGTCATAATATTTTACAGGGTAGCTTCGGCTTTTCAGCCGGAATAAAACCTGTTCATGAACTGTACGTTCTGATCGATGGAAAAATCCATGATAAACAGCGTATTCTAATAGTTTTGGCAAATATTCTTTCCAGTTAAATTCATATGGTTTGAAAAGGTTCTCAACATTTGTCCGATCGAACTGGTGTTTCTCATCAAGATAGGGAGAAAGAGTAAATAATAAATTTAAAATCCCTGATGTATTCATTAGGATGGGTGATATCTTCTTTATTAACGGTGCAACAGGAATAAAAACAGGATTGGGAAGTTTAATACCCAGTTCTCTTATTGCCCATTCCCTCACCCCCTCCAGGAGTTGGTTGATAGTTGGTAATGAATCTGGAGGGGCTGTTAGATGAAAGGTTTTTCCCTCAGCCTGTAAATTAAAGGTCAGAGTGGCTACAGCATCGGCTACATAATCCACGGGTATCATATTCATGGCTAAAGATGAACTGGTGGGAATAAATCTTAGTTTTCCATTTAAATACAGTTTAAAAAGAGCATAAACTGTGTTAAAAGTCTTTATTTCTCC
>JAHKLP010000067.1 GCA_020855015.1 Methanobacterium sp. | reverse complement strand
CATTTTGTGGCCACCAAAAGAAATGATGAAGCAATTGGCGAACTTAAAAGGATAATTAAACCCGGTGGTAAAATAGCAGTTATGGATTATAAAAAAATGGATACTGGATATGGCCCCCCAGTAAAATTCAAAAGAAGTCCCCAAGAAATTGAAGAAATGTTCCTTAAACATGGCTTAACAATGGTTCAACTGGACACTGAAATAGGCGAAGAATTGGAAGATGGAACTAAATCCCATTATCTGATAGTATTCAAAAAATAGAAAGAAAATTTATTATTCTTATATTGAAGGTGTTGTAAATGGATGAAATAATTGCTAAAATAGATGACCCAGAAATGTTATCCCAGATAGAAAAACTAGTCCCTTTCCATGGTTATCTCAGTACAGGGGCCTTTATAGGATTGCAGATGCTCAAAATAGCTAAGGAATTGTTGGACATAAGAGATGGGGAAAGAGTTTTTGTGACGTGCGAAACCCTCAACTGCCTGCCTGATCCTTTCCAGATCCTATGTGGATCTACCATTGGAAACAAGGGGCTTAAAATCTTGGATTATGATAAAATGGCCATAACAGTAAACAAAGCAGCTGAACCTGGTGAAGAACATGTGAAGGGTGTTCGAATATTCTTAGACCCAGAAAAAACAGCCAAATACCCTGTATTCCATGCATGGTATATGAACGAGAAGAAAGTGCCCCATGAAGAAGCTATTTCAGAACTTTTAAAAGCTGGTGATGATGTTTATACTTGGGAATTTGTGGAAGTTCCTGTCCCGGTTAAAGCCAAAAAAGATGTTCGTTTATGTGCCGTTTGTGGTGAGTCTTTCGTAAGTAAGGACGGATCTAAGATCTGTAGAGGTTGTTCAGAAGATTAGAACTATTCATAAAGACATATCCTTATTTATGCATTTAAAACTATTATTTATAAAAATACGACAGATAGCAAATTCGAAATGAACTTCCCATCACGGCGTATGGATTATAGATACTCACATATTATCTTGTGAAATTAGTTTGAACTGACATAATTTTACCTCGATAAGATTCATTTTAAGTGATACTTGGAGCATTTTTGGCAATATCATCTGCAAAAAATAAAAAATATCATAGTGATATCTTTATATATGCATATCGACAATTGGGTTATGGAGTCTATGATATTAATCCAAGACTTTTAACTATTGGAGGTACATTAAATGGAATCAAAAAACATCGCAATTATAGCCATAGCTGCCATAATAATAATCGTTGCAGGTTTATATGCAAGTGGAATGTTAACTGGTAATTCTAGTACGTCAGGAAATAAAACTATTACCATCCTGGCCGGTGCCGGAACAATGAAAGCTATGAACGAGTTAAAAGAAAATTTTGAAGATGAAAATCCTGGTGTCACCATTGATATTCGCTATGGTGGAGCTGCAGAGCTTTTTGGTATTCTGGAAACTCAGAAGGATGCTGACCTCTTCTTACCTGGAGATATGAAATACATGACAGAATCCATGAACAAAGGGTACATACTAAATGATACTGTCCGTAATGTCACCAAACACATACCCATAATCGCTGTGCAAAAAGGTAACCCTAAAAACATCACTGGCTTGGCAGATCTAGGAAAATCTGATGTTAAAGTGGTTTTAGGCGATCCTAAAGGACCAGCCATTGGCCCTGTCAGTGAAAAAATGTTTAACAAAACCAATCTAACTGATAATGTTACTCCCAATGTGGTTACCTATGCTACCACTGTTAATCAGCTTTTAACTTACCTGGTTACTGGTCAGGCCGACGCCACCATAATCTGGGCAGACATGACCACTTGGAGTGAAGGTCAAGGAAAAATCACAACTGTTGAAATACCAAAAGATCAGAATATCATTAAAACCATTCCTATTGCGGTTACAGTATACACCAAAGATGAGAGTCTAGCAATGAAGTTTGAAGACTATGCCACATCCACGGAAGGTCTTGAAATCTGGAAGAAATGGGGTTTTGAACCTGTAAACCAGAATTGAAATATATTTAGAGAGGTATCAAAGTGAAATCAAAAATGGAGATATCATTTATCTCCATAGCCATATTTTTTACTCTTATTCTGTTCCTAGCTGTGGGAAGTCTTTTTATCATTCCTAGTTTTCAGGGTTTTGTGGATTCTATTTTATCAGAGGAAATGATTGAAGCTTTTAAACTAACTCTTTATACTGCCGCCATTTCATCTGCACTAGTGATGTTAGTGGCCATTCCCACTGCTTACTCACTTAGCCGTTACTCATTCCCCCTGAAAACCTTTATAAAAATTATTATTGATTTACCCATGGCATTTCCAGAGATAGTTTTAGGCTTGGCTCTTTTGATGTTGTTTGGTAATAATTTACTTGGTGGTTATCTTGAAAAATTTGGTATAAAAATTGTTTTCACTGTTACAGGAATAATCGTCGCCCAATTTTTTGTAGCTTTCCCTTTCGCGGTCAGAATATTATATTCAACATTTAATTATATTGATACCCGTTACGAATTCGTCTCCAGGAGTTTAGGATATAGTGAATTTGAAACTTTCCGTTCAATCACCCTCCCACTCTCAAAAGATGGTATTTTCGCTTCTGGCGTGGTCACTGTCGCCCGTTGCATAGGGGCATTTATTGCAGTTCTTTTCCTTGGTGGTGGGACTTTCATGAAAACTGAAACCCTTCCCCTCACCTTATACCTTAATCTTTCATTTGGAGACGTGAATATGGCCATAACTGCAGGTATAGTCCTGGTTATTATTTCATTCATCGCCATTGCTGTACTGGAAAAATACGGTAAAGAAAAAACCATATAGCTTTAATGAACATGAGGAAATTTGCAAAGAATTCATATAAAAAGGAGATGAAAATCTGTTTTTAGAAATCAAAGACTTGAGTGTGGATTTGAAAGATTTCCATTTACAAAAAATCAATTTACAAGTGAAAGAAGGAGATTACCACGTCTTAATAGGCCCCACTGGATCCGGTAAATCTGT
>JAHKLP010000141.1 GCA_020855015.1 Methanobacterium sp. | reverse complement strand
TCGAACTGTTCGATTTACACAATACTTATTAGTGATAAATATTCATAGTAATACTGAATATTTATGATCATTTCGACGTGTAGTTATAACACTTATTAATGAGAAGTTTCATTATAAATAATTAATATTAATTCTAAAAAACTGGATTTAGAAAATAAAGGAGAAAATAAATAACAATCCAAAAACCAAAAAAGAGGCGTTAAAATGGTTGAAGTCATAATAGATGAAGATGCATGCGTGGGATGCGGATCCTGTGTGGAAGACTGTCCCAACGACGTGTATGAAATGGATGAAGCAAAAAATAAAACCAAAGTGGTTAAAGAAGAAGACTGCATGGCGTGTCTGTCCTGTCACGAGATATGCCCTGCCCAAGCCATGGAACACCGCGATATCCACGTGGCAAAACGACTCTATATCGACCGTAAAGTAAATTACGCACTTGAAAGAATTATCTGAGGGATTAAAAATGGATATGAGGGAGATAACAGACACTATAGGGACATTTAAACCCGAATTAATTCCCAAAGAAACTGGTGGAAATCTGGATGACTATGAAGATGCACTCCATGTGCTGATGAAGTTCATGGGATCCATGTCCAGTGCACTGGAACAAGTTTCAGGAAGAGGTGCCAATGCTATTGTCTACCAAGCCGGTAAAAGAATGGGACACGAATCTGCCAAAATGATGGAAAAAACCGATGACTTGGAAAAAGCCCTTTTTGAAATGGGTGAAGTTCTTGGACATGAATTCTACTACGTGAAGTGGAAACCAGCAGCCCAGGACAGTTACGTCATCCAAAAAGATAATGAAGTCACAGTAAAACTCCTGTTTATGGACTGTGTTGTAAGACAAACACTCCGAAGAACGGGTTTACCCCAAAAAGGACCATTATGTTACCTATTATACGGTTACATGGTTGGAGCAGTGGAAGAAGTTATGGATCTCAAAGCAAAAGTCGACATAGACCATGTAGGACCCAACGCATGTCTTAAGACCTTAACAATCAAATGGAGTGCGAAATAATGGTAAACATAGCAATAGAAACACTGGCCAGTTGCTCAGGCTGTGAAATATCTATACTGGACTTGCACGAAGACATAATCAAACTCCTGGATCAAGCAGACCTAGTTTCAGCCCCCATACTCATGGATATCAAAGAAATACCAGAAAATATTGATATTGCCATTGTAACAGGATCTGTTCGAAACGAAGAGAACAAAGAGCGTTTAGAAGAATTAAGGGAAAAATCAAAAATATTAATAGCATACGGTACTTGTGCATGTTACGGAGGCATAACTGGAATGGCTGATTTATATACACCTGAAGAAGTAAATTCCAGAAGTTTTACTGACAACCCAAGTACAGAGCCAGCTGAACTACCCACCGAAGTAGTTCCCGAACTTTTGAGCATAGTACATCCTGCAGCAGACTTTATCAAAATCGACGGATTCATACCTGGCTGCCCACCAAAAGAACAATTAACACACGACATTTTAATTCCATTAATTAACGACGAAGCGCCCGATGTTCCTAAAAAAAGTGTTTGCGCAGATTGCACAAATATAATGGAACATGTAGAGTTTGATAAAATTAAGCGCAGAATTGAAGGTGAACCAGAACCAGGTAAATGTTTCCTAAGTCAAGGATATGTCTGTTTAGGTTCAGTTACTTTAGGTCGCTGTGGTGGTCTTTGCACATCAGCCGGAGTTCCCTGTCATGGATGTGGAGGTCCATCCCTGGACGTATTGAGGGAACCGAGCCATGACATCTACAACGGAGTTATAAAGAGGATTGCCCACATTTCTAAAATGCCAGAAAAAGAAGTTGAAAAACAACTATATGATATTGGGCACATAATTTACGGATTTGTTATTGGAAGCACCATCATGGAAGAGAAACAGGTTTCCCTGATTCCTCAGCTGGTGAAAAAATAGGTGATAACATGAAAAACATTGAAATAGCCCCTGTTTCAAGAATCGAAGGCCACGCCAAGATTACTGTTCAAGTGGATGATTCTGGAAATGTTTCTGACGCTCATTTCCACGTAATGGAAATCAGAGGATTTGAAAAATTCTTGGAAGGTGCTGCTGTAGAAGAAGCACCTCGAATAACACCAAGAGTATGTGGTATATGTCAAACTTCTCATCATATAGCAGCTGCCAAAGCAACAGACCAAGTATTCGGATTAGAACCACCAGAAACAGCTAAAAAATTAAGGGAGTTGCTACTTCTGGGACAGTACATAATGTCACATTCCCTGCACTTTTACTTCCTGGCAGCGCCCGATTTGGTTTTAGGCCCTGAGTCAGACCCAGCTTTAAGAAACGTAGTTGGAATTCTGAAAAATAATCCGGAACTCGCCATGATGGCCATTAAAACCAGAAAGATAGGTCAAGAAATTACAGCCACTGTGGGTGGTAAACCCATAAGTCCAGTAACTGCAATCCCCGGAGGACAGTCTCGAGGATTAACTACGGACCAACAAGCAGATTTACTATCCAAAAGCAAAGAGGCAATTGAACTGGTAGAAAAAGGAATTGAAGCGACTAAACCGCTCTTCACACAATATAGTGACGCAATAGAACTCTTAGGGCCGATAGAAACTCATTTTGCAGCATTAACCAATAATGGAGATCTAACTTACTACGATGGTGACGTGAAGGTAATTGATGCTGCCGGTAACCCAGTAACCGAATTTGCACCAGTTGATTACTTGGACTACATTGAAGAAAAAGTTCAACCATGGTCTTACATGAAATTCCCCTTCCTGAAACAGATTGGATTCCCAGAAGGGAACTATCGTGTTGGACCATTAGCTAGGCTTAATGTGGTTGATAATATTCCAACACCCAAAGCATCAGAACTATTCGCAGAGTATAGAGAAAACTTTGGAATTGCTCAGAACCCACTGTTATATCACTATGCTCGTCTGATTGAACTGATGTACTCATCTGAAAGAGCAATAGAACTACTAGAAGATAACAGCATAACTGGAACCGATATCAGACAAACACTATCTGAACCACTCATGACAAAAGCTGAAGCCAAAGAATCCAGTGAAACCAAAAGAGGAGTGGGAATGATCGAAGCTACTCGTGGAATACTCATACATGACTATGAAACTGATGCCGCAGGGTACATAAATAGAGCTAACCTAATTGTTTCAACAAGTCAAAACAACCTAGCGATGGATATTGGTGTGCGAGAAACAGCTAAAAAGTTAATCCACGGTGAAGAAGTTTCTGAAGGGTTGAAAAACCAGTTAGAAATGATTATCAGAGCATATGACCCATGTCTATCCTGCGCAACCCACGCCATAGACGGAAGCTCACCACTAGAAGTGGACATCTACAACAGCGAAGGTATACTAATTAAAAAACACTTGATCTGAGGTTCAAAAAACCTCAAAATTTTTTTTTTACTTTACTTTTTTGGATTGAATATTCAGTCTAGGTCTATTATTAATTAAGCTGTTTTTCTGTTTATTAAAAAGAAAAATTCCCTATATTTAAATTATTAAAATCTTGAATTCCGTTTTGGGGATGATTATTGCAATAATCATTGCATAACCAGTTTATGTTATATAAAAAAAACGATAAGCATAATAAATATTAGGGTAAAAAATGTCTATATTGATATGAAATAGATTATAATGATAATAATTTTCTTTAACGATTAATCAGTGATCAAATGATAGACACCCATCTGAAGACACAACTGGAAAAGGCCACATTAGACTTGGATAAGACCACAGATGTGGAAGGTATTCTTATTGTGGCTCGTGATGGTCAAATTTTACATCATAACTTAAGGGTAGACGTGGACATTAACCTCTTCGGCCCCATGTCCCAAGTGATCTCTAATTCTTCACACCGTCTTTTAAGCTCATCTGGCCAGGGCGAATTAGAAAGGGTGCTAGTAGAGTCCTCAGGCGGTAAAGCACTCTTTTTAGGTCTGGAAAATGCACATTTAATTATTTTAATGTTGGATTCTGCAAATGTGGGTCTGGTTATGGTGAATGCTAAAAGAGCATCACAACTAATTAATGAGGCAACCCAGGACCTAGAATTCGAAGTTCCACCAGAGATCCCAGAAGAAGCTCCAGAAATTAAAGTTGAAGAAATCCCCGTTGAAGAGGTTAAAGAAGAATCTGCTGATATATCAATGACTGAAGAGGTTGTAGCTGAGGAGATAAGTGCTGAAGATGTTCAAGTAGAAGAGGCCCCTGTTGAGAAGATAAAAGCCAAAGATGAAGCTGTTGAGGTTACAGAAGAGCCTGTTTTAGAGTCTGAAAAGATAATTGAAAAACCTGCTGTAGAACCTGCTGCTCCAGAACCTCCAGAGATTAAAACTGAACTTGAAGCCCAGGAATTAGAAAAATTAACAGCGGATGAAACAGTTATTGAAAAGACAGAACCAGAGATTGTTGAAACAAAGCCTAAAGAAGTAAAACCATCCATACCTACGGTTAAACCACCAATCTCATTCCCATCACTTCCTCAGGATGTGCAAGTTCCTGATGAACCTGAAAAACGTTCCGAACTCATATTAGACATTTACGAGGCTATTTTCCTGGCCATGTCCATGGGCGCAGCTAAAATAATGGGAGTTGCTCCTGCCAGGGGACTAACCAAACAGTTCCTGCCCTTTGAAAAGTGTCCGAAGCTACTTCATAATGTTGAACTTAAAAGCAATGCCACTATTGACTTTGCCCAGATCAAGAAGAATGCTACTGATATTCCCCTTCAAGAAAGAGAAAAAGTATTTATTCAGGATTTCAGCCGAATGATCGAAGTCATAACTGAAAATTATGGAAGAGTAATGGGTTATGAGGCATTCCGAGGAATGGTACGGGCCGAATTCATGGAAATCAAAAAATCATATGGTAATGCTATGGATAAACTAAACATCAAAGAAAAAATACATCCAGAAATTGCCCAATTATTCACATAACTAATAACTCCCTTCCCAAATTACAGATTTACTAATTATTCTAATTTTTTTCCATTGAACAAATTAAAACCTTTTTAATAGATTTTAAGATTACTTACTACCAATTCTGAACCTATGACATTTTAATAAATCTATTTTATAAATAAAAGAAATTATCTGGAAAAAGATGTTTTAATCACGAAATGATATAAAATTTCAAAACTTTTTAAAATAACAATTACATACCATCAACCATACAAAATCACATAAATTATAATTAAAATCAAAACGGTGATAACATGAATAGACCATGGGTGGAGAAATACCGACCTCAAACTCTAGAAGAAGTTGTGGGTCAAGATCACATCATACAAAGACTCAAACAATACGTAAACGAGGAGAGCATGCCTAATCTCATGTTCACCGGCCCTGCGGGAGTGGGAAAAACAACCACAGCCATTGCCCTTGCCAAGGCCATGCTGGGAGAATACTGGAAACAAAATTTTCTGGAGTTAAACGCCTCTGATGCCAGGGGTATCGATACTGTTCGTAAAGATATTAAAAACTTCTGCCGCCTAAAAGCAGTAGGATCACCATTTAGAATCATATTCCTGGATGAAGTGGATAACATGACCAAGGATGCACAGCACGCACTTCGCCGGGAAATGGAAATGTACACCAAAACATCCTCATTTATCTTATCCTGTAACTACTCTTCTAAAATCATAGACCCTATCCAATCCAGATGTGCAATATTCAGATTCGCACCAATTAAAGGACATCAAGTTATTCAGAGACTGGAAAAAATTGCCAATACAGAAAACATTCAACACACTCCTGGTACACTGGAAAGCATAGTTTACTTTGCCGAAGGTGATATGCGTCGTGCCGTGAACATTCTTCAATCCACAGCAACTATGGGGACTGAAATAACAGAAGAACATGTCCATGACGTGGTTTCTAAAGCAAAACCAAAAGATGTGAGGAGAATTATTAACATGGCCCTTGATGGGGATTTCATGGGCTCACGTGACCTTTTACGAGAAGTTATGGTGGTTCAGGGAACCAGTGGTGAGGATATGATAACCCAGGTTTACCAGGAAGTATCCAGAATGTCCATGGATGATCTTATCGGGAGTGAAGAGTACATTAATCTTGTGGGACACATCGGGGAATATGATTTCCGAATTAGAGAAGGTGCAAACCCACGGATACAGTTAGAATCTCTTTTAACCAAATTTTTACCAAAAGAAAAGGCAGATTAGATGTTGTGGACCGAGAAATACAGCCCCCGGAAGATAGATGATGTTCTGGGAAATAAGAAGGCCATTGAACAGATCGATGAATGGGTGGAAAACTGGGAACATGGAGAACCACAAAAATGTCTCCTACTTATAGGTCCTCCAGGAACTGGAAAAACCACACTGGCCCATTTAATAGCAGTTTTCTTCTCAGACCACATCGAACTTAATGCCAGTGATAAAAGATCCTTTGATATCATAATGAATACTATCGGAGAAGCATCAGCCGCCACATCACTTTTTGGGAAAGGGAAGAAACTTATAATCCTGGATGAAGTAGATGGACTCCACGGAAATGAAGATCGTGGAGGAATCAGGGCTATAAACAAGATCATAAAGGAAAGCCATCATCCCATAATAATGATGGCCAACGACCCCTACAGTAAGCGTATTACCAGTTTGAAATCCAAATGCCAAGTTATTAACATCCGAAAAGTTCATACTAACTCCATTGTAGCCTTACTCAAAAGGATTTGTGTTAAGGAAGGGATTGAGTTTGAGGAACATGTTCTTCGCACCCTGGCCAAAAGATCTAATGGTGATCTGCGCTCCGCAATCAATGATCTGCAAGTGATTGCCCAGGGAAAAAATTCTATTACCTCCAATGACCTGGAAATCATATCAGAAAAGGATAATGTTAACAACATTTTTGACTCAATACGTACTGTTTTGAAAAGCAAAAACCCAAAGAGAATCAAAAACGCCCTGCGCTTGGATTCAGAACCGGGATTTATACTGGAACAGATCACCGAAAACATCCCTCGGGAATATGAGAAGCCAGAAGAAATTGAAAAAGCCTACGATATGGTGGCAGAAGCTGACATGTACTTGGGAAGGGCCTTTCACACCAGACATTATGGATACTGGAAGTATACTTATGATTTAATGGGTTTAGGAGTGGCATTGGCCAAGGATGAGACCTACAAAAAGTTCAGCCGTTATGCCAGTTCCACATTTTACAGTAAACTATCCAGGAACCGGGCTAAAAGGGACTTGAGAGACAGGGTAGCTACTAAAATGGGAGAAAAAATGCACACTTCACGGAAGGTGGCCATTGAACAGTTCCCATACTTTGAGATAATGTTCCAACCAGAAGACCTGGCCCGAGATCTGGCTGATTACTTCGAACTGGATGATGCCGAGGTAAAACAATTCCGCAAACGGAAGATAAAAAAGAGGAAAACTAAAAAAGCTCCTAAATCCACAACTAACAAGGATAAGTCCAATAGAAAAAAATCTTCCGCCTCTGTAGTTTCTAAAAAGACCAAAACATCAACAAAATCTTCAAAAAGTACTGAAAAAGAAGAAAAAAAAGTTCTTACTGAAGATTCCAATAAAAAAGATGAAGATAAGAAGAAAAAAGATCATTCATCAAAATCTGTATCCAAAGATAATGGTGAGTCTGAAAAACCTGAAGCAAAGGATAATGGAAAACAAGTTTCACTTTTTAGTTTTAAATAACATTTCTATTTTTTTGGGATTTTTCCACTATCTTAAAATTATTGACGATTTTATATTGAATTATTCAATAAACTGCATAAATGTTTAGGATCTTAACCATATGCACCCATAATCCTGTATTCCCTTTTATTTCAATAAGTCTCAGATCCATCTTCTAATATAAAATTCTGGTTCTATATCTGGGATTAAAAATTATACTAAATAAGTTCATTTCGACTTTTAGTTCTATGGACAGTTAGATTTCCATAAATATATTATCCTCCGAGAACAATTAAATAGTATAAATGGGGGTTTAAAATAATGGAAACATCGATTAAAAATGATATTCTCAAACTGAGCGGATCCTTTTTGATTGTTCTACTTTTTGCAGCCATAGGCAGTCTGGCAACCTTTTCGCAGATACCAACCTGGTATGCAGATTTAATTAGGCCAGAATGGGCACCACCTAACTGGGTTTTCCCGGTAGTATGGACCACCCTCTACATCTTAATGGCACTGGCCCTATTCCTGGTTTGGAGGAAAGGTCTGGAGACTAAACAGGTGAAAATGGCAGTAGCAGTCTTTCTAGTGCAACTGGTCCTAAACGCTACATGGTCCGTAGTATTCTTCGGACTTCATTCCCTTGGCGGTGGAGTTGCAATCATAATACTGCTTTGGATATCCATACTAGCAAATATCATTATATTCTACCGCCTATCTAAACTGGCAGGTATCTTACTCTTGCCTTACATAATATGGGTGACAATAGCCAGTTACCTTAACTATGCAGTGTACCTTCTAAATCCATAAGACAAGAGAAATCAGTGCAATACCATGAAAAATCTGGAAGCATAAATCCGAAATGAGTACTTCCAGGTGTTAATTTTATTTTTTATCTGTTCTTTTATGCCTTATTTAAAGAGTAAATCCTAGGGTGAACATCACCATCAACACCAGGAATGTGTTGGCCACTGGGTCGGTCATACTGGTGGATAAGGGTATCACGATGTTGTCGGGATCAAGACCTCTTCTGTAAGAAATAGCATTTAGGTAGAAGGCAATGATTAGCAGTAATGGAGTAAGCATTAATCCAGCTGCGGTGCTGATGAAAACCATATTCGCCAGTCCCACTGATTCCACACCGATAACTGAAGATCCAAAGTAAGCTAAAATTCCTATTAAGGGGTATATAAGTAGGGCCAAAATGACAATGATAGCAAAGTTTCTTATCGCTGATTCATTTGGCCTTAAAGAAGATTCAATGGATCCAATATGTAATCCCGAGGATAACCTGGCCCCCAGAATGCTAACCAGGTCTCCACTTTGTCCTGAGAATAATGGCACCAATGCTAGAATACTGGGATTACTTAGAATTGTTGAAAAGCTACTGTTTAAAATGGTACCTGCAGTAGTTCCAAATAGTGATGATAGAAATAGTGTAGGAGTGCTGTGGATTATAATCTTCTTAAGTTGGCTTCCTCTTTGTATTCCATAAATAAAGCCCATTATACCAATTATGATAAATATTATGAATAATATGTTTTCTACATATCCATTCCTTACCCAAAGTAATATCTGTACAGCTAAAAGGATTGATGGAATGGTAAAAAGGTCTCCAGAAGCTGCAATTAAGGGTGTTGTCACATTATCTGGATCCCATCCGTTTTCATAACTTTTTATGGAAATTAAAATAGTGGCCGGTAGAAGAACTGCACCTGAAAAAATTCCTCCCAGTACTGAAATAACTGTGAAATCCATGATACTAATACTCTCAAATCCGAGGAGGACACAAAATCCCTTAGCTGTAAATGCAAGGAAAATAGACATAATCACAGTTAGAATCATTGCTGAAATGATGTTCTGGTTTAGAACAGGTGATTTTTTTAATTCAGGAGTTAAGGTACCTATATGGAGGTTTGAGCCTAATCTTGACCCTAATGCACCGAATATGTTCCCCCTCATCCCAATTGCACCAGGGATGAGAACTAAAAGGCCAGGTAATATTTCAAGAGTATTGGTCATTCCACTGAGCAATATACCTGCTATCAAATCCCCAATGGCACATATAAAAAGAGCGGTGAATGTTTCACCTAAAACACGCGAAAAGTCTTTAAAAAAGTTTGTAATCTTACCACTAATAATGAAGGGGATCTGGAGAATGTTTAAAGACCTTTTGGAAACTAGGACTGCTAATTTTACCATCCAATTTAGAATGATATGTATTATATCGCCAATCCTCTTCAATAGTTTCTCTGTCCATCTCACCTAACCACCCTAAAATTACAGTATGGGCTGATTTTACTAATTTAATTTAAATATATATTGTTAATCATTAATTTTATCAGTTATAAATTGATTATTTGGCATTATTATCTTTAATTATCCGTTAAAGTCTTGGAATATCTTCTTTAACTCTTTCCATCACTATCATTTCGGTCAAATCTTCAACACCATCAATCGAACGGATTTTTGAATTTATCAATTGATTTAAATCTTCGATGCTCTTTACCCAGACTTTAATTAGAATATCGTATTCTCCAGATACGCTGTAGACTTCTGAAACTTCTTTAAGCCTAGATAGTTCCACTTTTACTAATTCATGTTTTTCAGATTCTGTCTGGATAATGATTATGGAGGTAATCTCCAGACCAATTTTCTGCCAGTCAGGTATCAGAGTGTAACGTTTTATCACGCTTTTTTCCAATTTTTTCAGCCTGTTGGATATGGTTGCGTCGGGAATATCAATTTCTTTTGACATTTGGGATATTGTGATCCTTGAATTTTTAATTAAAGAACGGAGTATAGCTAAATCTACATCATCCATTTTTTATCCAACACCTTGATCTTTTTATAGAAATATGATATATCCGATGAACTTATAAAGGTTTGGGAATATTACCAAAAATTTAAAACAAAATGAGGATTTTTCTAAATTAAGACTGTTGATTTAGAAATTTCCACAGTTTATGATAGGAAATTGTCAAAAAAGTAGGAAAAAATTAAGAAATAAATCGGATAAAAGAACTAAATCTTTTTAATCCTCAGTGAATTCCTCATATTCAAGATCTTCTAGCTTAGTTTCCCCATTAGCAAGTTGCATAAGTAAAGATCCACCAGTTTCATTTCCCTTAACAATTAATGAATCCTCCGCAGAAAGCATTGTGTTCTTGTCAGGCCCATAAATCCAGGACTCATTTCTCCTTATGGCAATAACTGTCATTCCAGTTCTAGTAGCTAGTAAAAGCTCTCCTAAAGATTTATCAGTTAGTTCAGAACCTTTTAACAATTTTATCCGCATTATAACTTCATCTGACTCTTCCATGACCATTTTAAATACAGGGTGAGGTTTTATACCCTTTAATACCAGATCAGCTATATCTTTTGCTGAATCGGCTATGGTTTCTGTAGCTTCCCCTACTTCAAGAAGAGCTGTTAATTTTTCTGCATCCTCCACAGTCCTCGCAGCAAGGAGTGACTCCTTCTTAATTTGATAATTCAACCTGTTAACTTTGTTTTCAAGCTTAATAACTTCTTCTGCAGCATCTTTACTGTTAAAAAGTAGTGCAGAATATGCTAAATCCACCATCAATTCGGACATGTTCTTCATTTCGATTAAAATGTCCTTAATACTTTTAGGCACCTTTCATCCTCCCAATAGTATAATCATAAAGTATTTACAATCAAGTATTTGCGAATTTCTATCTTTAGTTATTTTTGTCAGTTTATGTTTTTTTGGGTTATTGTATTTACATTCCTCCTAATATAAACTGCAGAGTGCATGATCTTCTCCCTTACATCTGGGATAAAACCCTCCAAAAACTCCAGCATCTCCTTGGGAATCCCTTCATGACCCTCAAAAACACAGCTTAAACCCTCAATCTCAACCCAGGACTCTATCCATGATTTTGGAACATTGATCAATGGATAAATCATTTTAATCCCCTCATTTTCAGTTTGAGAACTTAAAAGCATCAATTTCTCCCCATGAATCATAAGATCTAGTATATTTTCCACTTCACCATCCAAAGTGAGGGGTAGGGCAACTGAATCAGCTTTGGATCCGTTTTGGCCAACACCGGATAATTTAATGTCTTTGAAATCTAGTTCAGGGATAATCATTAACTCCACCCCATATTTGCGGGTGTAAGGTTCTAGGACAATTTGCATGGTCTTGTTAACACAATTATCATTGCTCGGGATTAATATTTTATCACCAGGACGCAGTGCATCTTTTAGTATGCGGGAAGCACGGGTGCAGATTTTTTGGAATACCTTGGAACGCCTTACATTATAATTGGGGAAATTATTCAGGAATATTTCCTCCTTTTTACGTGAAAAACGGGATAGTTTCAGATTATTTACATAAACCTTTTCATCAAGTATACTAACAAATCTGGTTTCAACACCGTTTCTCTGTAGGAATTTCACCACATCTTGTTTCTCTGTCATGTTATGCAACCAATTCGACTCAAACTGAGGTAATAATTAAACCCCTAAAATTAGAATACTTAACCATCATTTTAAAATATTTGAACTCCCTAAATAGTTATATTGTTTCACTTATTATTATCTTCCACAGAATAGCTATTAAACCATGGAGATTTTGGGTATAAAAATGACAAACACCGAACGATTCAAAGAAATTATCACACAAATCCCCTTTGAACATAATGATTTAAGTGTAGTGAACCGTGAAGAAAGTTTAAGTCTGTTTGAAGAGTTATTTGAGATTTATAAGAAATCAAATTCTGCAGAGAAGGGTTCTATAGAAACATTCCT
>JAHKLP010000034.1 GCA_020855015.1 Methanobacterium sp. | reverse complement strand
TGGTTCCCAGTATGAACTGGGGGACTTTATTATAGCTGTAATACCGCATGGTGTTTTTGAGGTTATTGGATTCATAATTGTGGGTGCAGCTGGTTTCAGATTAGCCAATGTAGTAGTTAATATCCTCAAAGGTGTTTTGAAGCTACAATCAGACTTTAACATGACGAATCAGTTTAAATTTTTATTGGAAGCTAATTATGACGATTTTAAGGACACTTTAATTATGATGGGAATCGCCATAGTTCTAATCATCATAGCTGCCATAATTGAAGCAAACTTCACCCCTGGATGGATAGAATACATGCAAGCTGTAGCATAACTGCTATTTGAATTGCATAAAATTATTCTGCAAATTTCGTTTAATTTTATAGGTTTATCCAAATCCATGAAATTTTTATAATGAGCTGAAATTTTTATAATGAGCATTAATTAAGTAACAATGAAACCTACTTTAAAAATAATTGACAAGTTAATCTAGAGGAAAAAAGGTGATTTTATGATGAAATGCATATCCTGTGGTGCAGAATATTCTGATAATGAAATAATTTACACTTGCCGCCAGTGCAACTCTATACTGGAAGTGATCTGCCAACCAAAAGTATCAAAAGATGTTTTTAGATGCCGTAAATCTACAATGTGGAAGTATAAAGAGTTTATGCCTGTGGATCCATCTCGAATAGTTAGTCTGGATGAGGGGGGCACTCCATTCTGTAAGTGTGACAAACTGGGAAAAGAATTAGGAGTTGAAGTTTACGTTAAAGTGGAAGGTTCCAACCCAACTGGTAGCTTTAAGGATAGAGGTATGAGTGTAGGGATTACAAAAGCCCTGGAATTAGGTGTGGATACAGTAGGCTGTGCTTCCACTGGAAACACATCCGCTTCTCTGGCTGCATACGCAGCAAGGGCTGGTTTGAAATGCGCTGTCCTGCTACCTGCAGGTAAAGTCGCCCTGGGAAAACTGGCCCAAGCAATGTTCCATGGAGCCCAAGTCATATCAGTAAGAGGTAATTTTGACCAGGCTCTGGAAGCAATCACCACTCTAGCTCTGGAAGGGCAGCTTTATCTTTTAAACTCCATAAATCCTTACAGATTGGAAGGTCAGAAATCCATTGGATTCGAAATTGTGGATGATCTTGGCTGGAAATCACCGGACAGGATCATACTACCTGTAGGAAATGCTGGGAACATCTCTGCAATTTGGAAAGGTATAACTGAATTCCATGAAGCCGGGTTTATAGATGATCTCCCACGTATGACTGGAATACAAGCTGAAAGAGCAGCACCTATCGCCAGGGCAGTGTGGGAAGGCAAGGATGATATTGTCCCTGTGGAAAATCCAGAGACAGTGGCTACTGCAATCAGAATTGGAGCTCCAGTTAGTGCTAAAAAGGCTATCAGAGCCATTTATGACTCAGATGGATTGGCAGAAACAGTTAGTGACCAGGAGATTTTAAGTGCTCAGAAATTACTGGCCCGGACTGAAGGTATTGGAGTTGAGCCGGCGTCAGCAGCGTCAATTGCAGGACTTAAAAAGCTGGTAGATTCAGGGAAAATAGATAAAGGAGAACAGATAGTGTGCGTAGTGACAGGACATGTTCTAAAAGACCCTAACGTAGCAATAGATGCGTGTGAAAAGCCTGTTGAAGTAGATGCAGACATTAACGCACTTTCGAAGATTATAAAGGGCAACTAAGGGATTTTATCCCACCTTTTTCTGGAGAAAAATCTGGACTATTTCTATATCCCAATTTTTTCTTCATGAGCCAAGATCATATTATTCGTGATGTGGTGTCCCAAGATCATAGGGATCATCATGACATGACTCAATACCATATGGATCACCAAATAATCCATGCTTTTAACGATACATATATATAGGAGTACAGCAACAGTGTATATTAACAAATATACTAAAATGAGGTGATTAATATGGAATTACCAATAGCTCCAATTGGAAGAATAATAAAAAACGCCGGTGCAGAAAGAGTCAGTGACGATGCTAGAGAAGCTCTAGCCAAAGCCTTAGAAGAAAAAGGCGAAACTATCGCAACTGAAGCTGTTAAACTGGCAAAACACGCAGGAAGAAAAACTGTTAAAGCTTCTGACGTCGAATTAGCCGTCAAAAGGTTATAAGTTAACCTTCCTTTTTTCTTTTCTTTTTTAGAGTCTTTTCAAACCTTATTATAACTGTTTTTTCCCACTCTCGACTTCGTTATATCTTGTAACATTTATCTGAATTATAGTCCATAATTGTGCAAACAAGGAACTTATTTTTAATTTCTTCACATAATATTCAAAGTAATATCTAATCTACTGCATTGAGAATATTGAAAATTTATTATTGCAGAATAAATATTAAAATAAGTTGATTTTACTTCTTCGATTCTCCATTTAATGGTGGAAGTACCCGAATAAAACATATCAAAACCAAAAAAAGTGTTTTAAACCCATAACTATTATTTATATTATATTGGTGATTTTTATGCCTCGTATACACCCTCGTCGTGCTTGAGATGAAGAAAAAGCAGATAATTTAAAAATTAATTCAGACTTTAGTGATGATTGCATCAATTATTGGTGCTACCATCGTATTTTACCTCTTTGCAACGGGTAATCTCAATATTACCAACAAAATTCCAATAACAGAACTTTATTTATTTTTAGTGTGATCAACATGTTTCTTTTAATAGATTAATTCTCTATTTTAGTCCAATGCACAGTTCTAGTCAAAACAAAAAAAAGATCATATTGGGAGTCTTTTAAAGTGTACCAATTTTCAGAAGTTAAGTATATATACTGTAATTGACTAATGTTGGTACATCTAATTTTAGAATTCTAAAATATTTTTTTAAGTTTAAAATTAGAGTTTTTTGGTCTATTCATCCAGACCAGAACTTCACATATATATGATTATATACTGTGAGGTCTAAAATTAGAGTTTGCCGATGGATGGTTAAAACCAGATGAAAAAGGAGGTAAATAAATGGCAAAAGCAATGTATGTTAAATTTGATGTACCTAAAGAGTTAGCAGACAAAGCCTACGAGGCTTTAGAAATCGCAAGAGATACTGGTAAAGTAGGAAAAGGATCCAACGAGGTAACAAAAGCCGTTGAAAGAGGCGATGCTATACTAGTATTACTGGCTGAAGATGTTGACCCACCTGAAATTATCGCTCATATGCCTGTTCTCGCTGAAGAAAAGGAAATTCCATACATTTACATACCCACCAAAGATGAGCTTGGAGAAGCAGCCGGTCTGAATGTGGGAACCGCGTCTGCCTGCATCACTGATGCTGGTGAAGCTGAAGATCTCATTAAAGACATTGTAGAAAAGGTAGAAGAGCTAAAAAAATAATTATTATTAGGGCATAGCCCTTCTCACACACAAAGGTGATTAAATGGCAGAAGCAACTCCTGCAGAAGTTATTGAGGTTCTAAAAAGGACCGGCATGACTGGAGAAGTCATGCAAGTGAAATGCAGGATATTGGAAGGAAGAGATAAGGGCAGAATATTAACCCGAAATGTTATGGGAGCCATAAGGGAAGGCGACATTCTGATGCTCTTGGACACAATCAGGGAAGCCAAGGAAATCCGTACTCCCTAGAATTAAAGGTGACAAAACATGAGAACATGTTCATTCTGTGGAGAAGAAATCGAAGAGGGTACCGGCAAAATGTATGTCAAAAAAGACGGTACCGTATATCTTTTCTGCAGCAGTAAATGTGAAAAAAATCGTATTAAACTCGGTAGAGTTCCCAGAAAGGTTAAGTGGGTTAAAGAATGAAGGAAAGAAGTTTTGTAATGCTAAAACCCGATGCAGTGCTGCGGAGGTTAACCGGGAAGATATTAACCCGATTTGAAGACCGGGGCCTGCAGATTCTGGCGGCGAAAATTATGATCATTCCCCGCAAGCAAGCTGAGGAACACTACGCTGAACACGCCGAAAAACCTTTCTTTGGTGATCTGGTTGATTACATTACCTCTGGGCCAGTTCTGGCCATGGTTATTGAAGGAGATGAATGTATCAGCATGATCAGGAAGATGGTGGGAGCAACAAATCCTAAAGAAGCAGACCTGGGTACGATTCGTGGCGATTTTGCTATTGAAACCGGTCGAAACATTGTTCATGCTTCTGATTCACCAGAATCCGCTGAAAGGGAAATTGCTCTGTTTTTCCAGGATGATGAAATCTGTGAGTACCAGCTTCCTGACCGGGAACTGGTATACGAAGAACCATAAACCTCATCATCTAAAATCATCAAAGATGAATTAGTGACAATACAAAACAAAAAATCCTATTGACAAAAAAGGGAACTTAATTTTTATTCCCTTACACTTTTTAAGGGCGGAGGATCAGCTTGAAGATTAGATCACCTATTGTATCTGTTCTGGGTCATGTTGACCATGGAAAGACAACACTATTAGATTTCATCAGAGGCAGTGCCATAGCCCAGAAAGAAGCAGGTGGAATAACCCAACACATAGGAGCCACTGAAATCCCCATGGAAGTCATTGATAATATCTGCGGGGCTTTCCTGAATAAACTTGACATTAAAGAAACCCTCCCAGGCCTGTTCTTTATAGACACCCCGGGCCATGAAGCTTTCACCACTCTACGTAAAAGAGGAGGTGCCCTGGCTGATTTGGCAATCCTTATAGTGGATTTAAATGAAGGATTTAAACCCCAAACCTATGAAGCACTTAACATCCTTAAAATGTATAAAACCCCATTCGTAGTGGCTGCCAACAAGATTGATAAAATATATGGATGGCAGACACATGAAGGAGAATCTTTCTCTCAGACTTACCCTAAACAACCCCCTAACGTTCAGAGTGTACTGGACAACCAAGTCTATGAGTTGGTAGGAATACTTCACCAGGAAGGTTTCGAATCTGAAAGATTCGACCGGGTGGAAGACTTCGCCAGACAAGTTAGTATCATACCTATCAGCGCGAAAAGTGGGGAAGGGATAGCAGAACTATTAACTATGCTCCTGGGACTGGCTCAACAGTACCTTAAAGAACAACTGCAGATAGAAATTGATGCCCCCGCCAAAGGAACGATTCTTGAAGTTAAAGAAGAAGTTGGGCTGGGAACTACAATTGACGCAGTTGTATACGATGGCATAATCAGGCACAAAGATACTATTGTCTTAACTACCACTGAAGATGTTATAACCACCAAAATAAGATCTCTTCTTAAGCCAAAAGCATTAGAAGAGATTCGGGAAGCAAAAAAACGTTTCGAAAAGGTGGATGAAGTGGTTGCAGCTGCCGGTATCAAGATCGTAGCCCCCAACATTGACAATGTCATCTCTGGCTCCCCTCTCAGGGTGGCAAGAGAAGACCTTGAAGAAGTTAAAGAAGAAATATTACATGAAATCGAAGACATAAAAGTAGATACCGGCGAATTGGGAGTTATAGTTAAAGCAGACACTCTGGGATCTCTTGAAGCATTGGTAAACATGCTACAGGAGATGGAAGTACCCATTCGTGCCGCAGACATTGGTGATGTTTCCCGCAGAGATGTTATTGATGCGTCTATAGTAATGCAGGAAGATGAACTATGTGGAGTGATAATTGCATTTAATGTTAAAGTACTGCCTTCGGCTGCCGAGGAAATTAAAAATACAGAAATTAAAATTTTCTCTGCCGATGTAATATACCAGTTAACTGAAGATTACCAGGAATGGATCCAGGAAACGCGTGAGCGAAGGAAAAAGGAATGGTTTGCTGCCATCATAAAACCCGGTAAACTACGCATCATACCCAAACTGGTTTTCAGACAGAGCAAACCTGCCATAGCAGGTATTGAAGTTCTGGGTGGAAGTGTTAAAAAAGGTTATGGCCTCATAAACAAAAACGGGCAAAGAGTTGGCGTAGTTGAGAGTATGCAGAACAAAGGAGACAACCTACCATCAATATCCAAGGGACAGAAAGTGGCCATGGCGATAAAAGATGGGGTTTTCGGCCGCAATTTAGATGAAGGAGATGTTTTATACGTAGACGTCCCTGAAAAACATTTCAAAGTACTGGAAAAAGAAATGAAATCAGATCTCAGTGATGATGAAAACGAAATACTGCAGGAAACTGTGGTTATTAAAAGAAAAACTGAATCGAAATGGGGAATTTACTGATAAATCCAGATATAGCTATCATTATATTCAATCATCATTAATAGATGAAAAACGATAAATAATATGAAAATTAAACACCAAAAATAAGATGGAGGAGATAGATTGGCATTTAAATTAATTGTTTCCCAAGGTGAAAACAGCCATCAGCTGGAAGTGGAAGCTGACGCGTCCAAAAAATTAATAGGAATGAAAATCGGCGAAGAATTCGACGCTGCACCAATGGGTCTTGCAGGATACACTCTTTGCATAACTGGAGGAAGCGATAAAAATGGTTTCCCCATGAAAAAAGACGTTGAAGGACCCCGAAGAATAAAAAGCCTTCTTTCAGGAGGAGTTGGATTTGAACCAAGACGAAAAGGGCAGAGAAGAAGAAAAACCGTCCGTGGAAACACAATATCTGATGATATAGTCCAAATTAACACCATAGTGACGAAAAAAGGTTCTAAATCAATCGAAGATCTTCTAAAAAGTGATGAGTAAAGATAATAGGTGTGACGAGTGAAAGTACAGTCTGAAGTTAACATTGGGCTAGTGGGGCATGTTGACCATGGTAAAACCACCCTCACCAAGGCCTTGTCTGGCATATGGACCGACACCCATAGTGAGGAAACCAAAAGAGGCATATCCATCCGTTTAGGTTATGCAGACATAACCTTCCGGAGATGTATGCAATGTCCTGAACCCCAGTGCTACACCACTGCCCTGGTATGTGAACACTGCGGCAGTGAAACCCAGACCCTCCGCAAAGTTTCATTTGTTGACTCACCAGGACACGAAACCCTCATGGCAACCATGCTCTCGGGAGCAGCCATTATGGACGGTGCAGTTCTGGTTATTGCAGCCAATGAATCCTGTCCTCAACCCCAAACCAAAGAACACCTCATGGCACTGGATGTCATAGGAGTGAAGGAAGTTATAGTTGTCCAGAACAAGATCGATATCGTTTCCAAGGAGCGAGCCCTGGAAAGTTACCAAGAAATCAAAGAATTTGTGAAAGGAACTTGTGCTGAAGATGCTCCCATTATACCGGTATCAGCTCAGCAGGCTGCTAACGTAGATATTCTCATTGAAAGCATTCAACATATAATAAAAACACCCCGACGCTCCCTTAGAAAAGCACCCCGAATGTATGTGGCCCGATCTTTTGATATTAACCGGCCGGGTTGCAGTCCTGACAAAATACAGGGAGGAGTCATCGGAGGATCCCTAATCCATGGTAAGTTACATATTGGTGATGAAATTGAAATCAAACCAGGGATACAGGTGAAAAATAAGGGTAAATTAGAGTGGATGAGTCTTCATTCAGAAGTTACTGGATTAAATGGTGGAGGGGAAACTGTAGATGAAGTGGGTCCTGGAGGGCTCATTGGAGTGGCCACCAACCTAGACCCTGCACTCACCAAGGCAGATTCACTTTCAGGATCAGTAGCCGGAAAGCCAGGAACATTACCTGATATCCTGCACCAGTTCACCATGAAAACCCACTTACTGGATCGAGTGGTGGGTACTAAAGAAGAGAAAAAAGTGGACCCTATAAAATCATCCGAACCCCTCATGATTAATATTGGCACCGCCACCACCATTGGAGTGGTTACCAGCGCCAGGAAAAAAGAAGCAGAAGTAAAACTTAAGCTACCTGTATGCGCTGAATCTGGTCAGAGAGTTGCTCTCTCCAGGAGAGTGGGTGCCAGGTGGAGGTTGATTGGTTATGGAATCATACGTTAAAGAGGCAGTCTTAGACGCAAATTTTTTATGATGGCAGCCCAGTTCCCACTAGATCTAATCGGAGAACTGGAGCACACCTTACCATCCTACCATCTCTACGTTCCTTCACCAGTTCTCTATGAGTTGGAAAAAATTAAAAAACGAAGTAAAGGAAAAAACAAGATAGCAGCTTCTATAGCTCTGAAAATAGCCAAATCTCCCCCTTTCAGACTCAAAGAAGTAGAGCTTTTAAGGGGAGAAATGGTGGATGATGCCCTGCTTCGCATATCCCATGTTCTGTGTACTAATGATCGCGAATTAAGAATCAAAGCAAGGGAAAAAGGCATTGCCGTTGTCTACTTACGTCAGAGAAGATATCTTGCTGTGGATGGACATCTTAACATTTAGTGTGTGGGTTTTGCACTGCTAAGATGAATATTCCCAGGTAATTACAAACTAAATCATGAAACATAAATAAATCATCAAGGTCATAATACTAATCATTAAATTTCATAATATTATTATCAATCTTTGCGTGGAGGAAATCAGATATGAATCTCTGGAAGGACATAAAAACTGGGCCATCAGCTCCTGAAGTGGTGTATGCAGTTATTGAAATACCCAAAGGATCTCGAAACAAGTATGAATACGATAAAGACATGGAAGCATTCGCCCTGGACCGGGTGCTTTATTCCCCATTCCATTACCCTGCTGAATATGGTATTATACCCCAAACTTTATACGATGATGGGGACCCAACAGACATCATGGTGATCATGGACCAACCCACCTTCCCAGGATGTATAATTGAATCCAGGCCCATTGGAATGATGCGTATGATCGATGGGGGGGACCAGGATGATAAGATACTGGCAGTGCCAGTGGAAGACCCAAGATATAAAGATGTGAAAGATATTCAAGATGTGCCCCAATCATTACTTGATGAAATAGCCCACTTCTTTGCAGAGTATAAAACACTGGAAGGAAAAGAAACTGAGATCATTGGCTGGGAAAATGCTTCCAAGGCAAAAGAAGCAATAATGCACTCTGTTAAACTTTATCAGGAACTTTAATAATTAAAAAATTATAATATGAGGGATTTGTTTGTATTTAATATCCGAAATAGATGACACGGTAAGAATCCCACCAAACCGTTTCGATGAACCTCTAGATGAGGTGGCCAGCGAAATAATTAATGAAACCTACGTTGGCAAAATTGATAAAAAGATGGGATTAATGGTCACCGTAAAAGACATAAAAGAAATTGGTGTGGGTAAAGTCATAATGGGTGACGGAGCCGCCTACCATGAAGTAGTATTCACCGCACTTTTCTTCAAACCAGAATTACACGAAATTGTGGAAGGAGAAGTTATTGAAGTAACCGAATTCGGTGCTTTCATACGCATAGGACCAATGGATGGTCTAGTGCACGTATCCCAGGTAACTGATGATTACATAAACTACGATGGGAAAAGAGGGGCTTTGATTGGAAAAGAATCCAAAAAAACCCTGGAAGAAGGTAACAGAGTCCGTGCAAGGATCGTGGCCCTGAGTCTGAAGGGTAAATCTTCCAAAGAAACCAAAATCGGCCTAACCATGAGACAACCCAACTTGGGGCGGGTCGAATGGATCGAAAAAGAAAAAGAGAAAAAAACTAAGAAACCAAAGAAAGGTAAGAAGGAGAAAAAATAAATGGTCACCAAAGCATGCACACGGTGCCACCGACTCATGGAAGAAGACAGATGCGCTGTCTGCAATATGGCCACTTCCAAAAACTGGAGTGGGTTTCTAATTATCGTAGACCCTGAAAACTCACCCATTGCCCAAGAACTCCAGATCACACTACCTGGAGAATATGCCTTGAGGGTTCGCTAGTGCTAATACTACAGAAAAATTTACGATCAGAATTAAAAAAACCAATAGGAGATCTATACTCATCTCTAGATGAAGTGGAAGATTTCCTAAAATCAAAATATTATCAGGAATTATTAATTTCCGTGGGTGATGTAACCACCCAGAACCTCCAGAAAGCAGGATTAATACCTCACTTGGGGATTATTGACAATATTGTGGAGAGAAAACCCGCATCCTATGATGTGGTCTACGATAATGTAACCTTGAATGCTAAAAACCCCCCAGGAGTTATCACCGATCAACTACAAGAGACCATTAAAAAGGCCTTTCAATTAGTGAAATCTGGTTTCCGAGTTCTAATCCTGGTTGATGGTGAAGAAGATCTGGCAGTTCTTCCCTGCATCTTAATGGCCCCATCCGGTTCTCTGGTTTTATACGGGCAGCCTGGTGAGGGTTTAGTGGTTTGTGATGTTGATAAAGTAATAGATAAAGTTAAAAAGTTTAAAGATAAATTAGAGGAAAGATAAGGAGAGAATATCATGGAGATAGACATTAAAGAACAGATTGAAAATCCCCTTTTAAACCGAACTGAAATACACTTTGACTGCATTTACCAGGGAGAATCCACCCCAAAGGTACTGGAAGTTAAAAACCGACTGGTTGCTCAGCTAAACGTTGACAAGAACCTCCTAGTAGTGGATAAAGTTAATCCCAGTTATGGTGAAGGTCGAGCTGATGGTTATGCTAAGCTTTACGACTCTGAAGAAAAACTGGTTCAAATCGAAAAACAGCACGTCCTGAATAAGAACAAAGAACCTGTCAAAGAAGAAGAAAAAGAGGAAGAATAAATTAAATTACCTAAAGTCAGGAGGATGGATCAATGAAAAAATTCGAATTATATGAAGTTAAAGATAATAAAATCATCCGCAAAAATCCTGAATGTGTGCGTTGCTCCCACGGTGTTTTCATGGCAGACCACGGAGACCGTTACGCATGTGGAAAATGTGGTTACACTCAGTGGAAGAGTAAAGAATAAAAATTAATCAATTTAAGGTGTGTTTTTTTGAATCTCCGCTCTGGAAGACTTAAAGGGCAGATGAATAAGGAAGTTGCCGACTTCACCTCTTCCCTGAAATTTGATCATCGCATATTCCAGGCAGATATTCGTTGCAACCAGGCTCACACCACCATGCTCATAGAACAGGAGATCATTCCCTCAGAAATAGGCAATAGAATCATTAAAGCCCTGGAAGAACTTGAAAAGGAAGGCATTAAAGCCCTGAAACTAGATTCAGCTGTTGAAGACATTCATATGGCTGTAGAAAACTATGTGACTGCTAAAATCGGCCCTGATGCTGGTTTCATGCACACTGCCAAGTCACGCAACGACCAGGTGGCTACCGACCTTAAATTAGCATTGAAAGAAGAAATTAAAAGTATAGAGAAAGATTTAATCTTTTTTATTCAGATTATCATCCAGATGGCTGAGGAATATCTGGACACCATTATGGTGGGTTACACCCACCTGCAACATGCCCAACCAACCACCTTTGCCCATCATCTGCTCTCATATGCTCAAGCACTGAAGAGGGATTACGGAAGACTTCATGATGCATATCAGAGGATGGATTTATGCCCATTGGGATCAGCAGCACTTACCACGACTAGTTTTCCCATAAATCGAGAGAGAACTGCAGAGTTACTTGGTTTTAAGGGCCCTATGGAAAACTCCATAGATGGAGTTAGTAGCCGGGACTTCATAGCTGAAACTGTATTCGCCCTGACCCTGCTGGGAACCACTCTCTCCAAGATATCAGAGGAACTCATTGTCTGGAGCAGTTACGAGTTCCAGATGGTGGAATTGGGGGATGAATTCTCATCAACATCATCCATTATGCCTCAAAAAAAGAATCCTGATGTTGCAGAGATTGTCAGGGCAAAAACCGCCCTTTTAAATGGTGAATTAGTCACTATTCTCACTATTATTAAATCATTACCCCAGAGTTACAACCGGGATTTGCAGGAAGTAACTCCCCATTTATGGAAAGTCACAGACACACTTCACTCTGCACTGAATATTACTCGGGAAATGTTAGCATCAACTAATTTCAAAGGTGTTCGGGGCGAAGAGCTGGCACGAGCCAACTTTTCAGCAGCCACTGAACTGGCTGATCTTATGGTCAAAGAAGGAAGACTGCCCTTTAGAATCGCCCATCAGATAGTGGGAAGAGCAGTGAGCACCGCCCTGGATAAGGGTATGCGAGCTGAGGATATTGATACCCAGTTTTTGGATGAAATTTCACAAGAAATCTCAGGGAAAAAGCTGCAAATAGATGAGAACCTTGTCAAAAAAGCTCTTGATCCAGAAGAGATAATTAAAAGCAGGAAAGTTGTGGGTGGTCCAGCTCCAGATATGGTTAAAGCATCAATAAAAGATTTGAAAATATTTATTGATGAGAATAGTTCTTCTTAACTTTACCGCTGCGATTAAAAATAAATACAATTTTAAGATAAAAATAAGTGATATAATTGTTATTAACGGCCGGTCCATAATTTTTTACTAAGTTTCTGCATTTTTCGGGCTTCTTTCATCTGTTTTTCTAGATTGCCATCTTCTACAACTATAGAACCCTGATAACCACAGTTCTCACATTTCCATGTTCCGGAATCAGGGACGAATAATTTATACTTTTTCGAATTGCATTCTGGACACGTTCTCGTTGTTGCCATATAACCCCTATTGACTTATCTATTTTACTAAAAAAACTTTTTCCATATACTTCATCCATTGTAACCTAATTAACTCAATTTTATTAATGTCTTTTAAATATTAAATCCTTTTATATATAGTTTTTTTATGTAATTGTACGGCTAGAAAGAAAAATATGACTGTGAAAAGTATGATCGCAATGAAATCTATATGAATAGGGTAACTACTGTTTCCGTTGATTGTATATCTTATTAGATCAGTAAAGTAGGTTAAAGGGGAGATTGAAGCTACTGTTTTGCCCCAATATGGCATTTGTTCCAGGGGTATGAATATGCCGCTGACAAATACCAGTGGAAATCGGACCAGAGATGAGATCATCATAACATTAGATGGGGCATTGGATGGGGGTGAAGATAATATCAAACCAAATGATGAAAAACAAGCTGCAGCTATTATTATTCCTAAAATAAAAATGACGGGATGGATTATGTTTACACCTATTGCTAAACCTATGCCTATGGGTAATAGGGGGATTATT
>JAHKLP010000128.1 GCA_020855015.1 Methanobacterium sp. | reverse complement strand
TCCCTGGCTGGTGAGTCATCCAGGATGTTCAATAACTGTTTGGCCTGTTTCACATCTTCCTGGGCTAACTTCCAGGTGTATTGTATGGATCCATATTTTTCCATTATCTCCACTGCCTCGGAAACATTCTCATCCCCTTCTTCTTCCAGGATGGTGAGGAGTCTTTCCCTGTCTGATTCGTCAGCCTTGGCCAGTGCATGCACTACCAGGAGGGTCATCTTACCCTCTACTATGTCACTGCCCACTGGTTTGCCCAGTTCTTCTTCACTGCTGGCCACATCCAGATAGTCATCCTGTATCTGGAAGGCCATCCCAATCAGGCGGCCGTATTCTGATAGGGCCTCAACCTGCTCTGCTGTACCTCCACCCAGTATGGCACCGGCTTTGGTGGCTGCGGCGATGAGTGCTGCGGTTTTTTTGTAGATCATGAGTAAATATTCTTCTTCGGTAACATCAAGGCGTCCGGCAAATCCCATGTCCAGTGCCTGACCTTCACATATCTTGACACAACTGTCCACCAGAGTCTGCAGTGCTGGTAATATTTTATCAGGACTTACACCATCCTCTTCACTACTCATGACTGTGGCATATGCCTCTGAGAACAGGGTGTCTCCGGCCAGGATGGCCATGGGTTCTCCCCATAAAATGTGTACTGATGGTTTGCCCCTTCTTTTATCATCCTGGTCCATGATGTCATCGTGGATGAGGCTGAAGGTGTGGATGAGTTCCACAGCGGCACCTGTTTTCAGGGCACATTGCACTTGCCCACCCACTGCCAGTGCACTTAAAACTGCCAGTGATGGTCTGAGTTTCTTACCACCCGCCTTGACCAGATGTTCAGATGCCTGGCGGAGTGATTCGGGGTCCACTGTTTCCAGGGCCCGGGTTATTTCGTGATCTATGTCTTCTGAATATCTTTTGAGGATTTCGGTTACTTCCAGTTTTGTTTCCATTAAACCCCTCCATTGAAAACCTGTGCCTGTCCATTTCTAAGTACGTGAATATCATTACCCATCTTGTATCCTTCCTCTTCAGCCAGTTCAGTGTAGGCTGATAGCATTTCCAGGTCACCGTGGGCTGGTATTATGTGCTGTGGTTGCAGCATGCGTAGGAAATCTCGATGGTCTTCCCGGCCGGCGTGGCCAGATACATGGGCATTGGTATATATCCGTGCACCACTATCCTTTAGGCGTCTTTCCATCAGGTTCCTGTTGGCTACATTGGTAGGGTTGGGTATTATCGGTGCACTGATAACCACATTATCTCCTGGTGCCACGTTAAATTGGGTTCGGCCACTGGCTATCCGTGGTAAGAGGGCGTCGGGTTCTCCCTGGTGTCCGGTGGTCACTAGCAAATATTCTTCACGGTTATCCTCGGCACGTGCCAGTGCCCGGTTTACTGATTTAGGGCTTCCGAAGATGCTGGCAGATTTGGGGAGGTCCAGGAGTCCTATTTTCTCTGCCATACTTCCGAAACGTTCCATTGATCTTCCCAGTAACATGATCTTCCGATTGCTTTCCCGGGCAATGTTACAGATGGCCTGGATACGTTCAATATGACTGCTGAAGGTGGTGACCAGCAGTCCTTCCTTGCCTGGTAGCTTCTCCCTCATAATATCTTCTAAGACAATTCGGGCCACCTTCTCCGAGTGTGTTTTCTCCTGCTGTTTCTCGGTCATTCTGGTGGTTTCCACAATAAGGGCCAGTACTCCCTGGTTTCCCAGCTCCCTTAACCGTTTATAGTCTGGTGGTGGGCTGAGCATCATATGGTTATCGAATTTAAAGTCAAGTGCATAGACAATGATACCTTCAGAGGTGTGCAGTACGGCATTAACTGATTGGGGAATACTGTGGGTGGTGTGCACGAATTCAAGGGTTATGTCAGGAGATATTTGCATTTTCTCCCCGGCGTTGAGGACTTGGAGAGGGTTGGAGACTTCGAATTTCCTTTCCTGTTTTATGCTGTTTTCAACCAGGGCCAGGGTGTAGGGTGTTCCAATGAGTGGTGCCTCGTATCGGTGGGCCAGTTTGGCCACTGCTCCAATATGGTCTAGGTGTCCGTGGGTGAATACTATGGCCCTTACCTTACCGTCCACTTCCTTCATCAGGGTATCGTCAGGGATGACTCCCCTTTCTATCAGATCCAGGCTGTGCATACGGGCGATGTCAGTGTCTTCGTGGATGTTCACCCGGTCCAGGTTTATTCCCATGTCAAAGATGATCACATCTTCTCCAACTTTTACTGCGGACATGTTTTTGCCCACTTCTTCGTATCCTCCGATGGCTATTACTTCCACACTCATAATGAGGACCTCCTTGCATAGTTTTTAGTGTTATATCCCCTTTCTGTGAGCCATTCCCTGGTTTTTCCAGTGATGACCAGGTCTGCTTTCTGGAGATCTTCCAGGTTGGTTGCTCCCACCAGGAACATGGCCACTTTCATCTCCCTCAGAAATTTATCAAAAAAGTTATTAAGTGCTTTTTCCCCAACTTCTAATGATTTGAGGACTGGTAATGCCATTCCTATGGCATCAGCACCAAGAGCTAAAGATTTCACGGCTTCTAATCCGTTTCTTATTCCTCCTGATGATATTATGGGTATGTTGACTGATTGGCTGACTTCTACTAAGCTGGCGGCGGTGGATATTCCCCAGTCCCAGTAGAGTTCTCCCATGTCTTTATCTTTGGAGCGGTATTTCTCTACTGCTGCCCAGCTTGTTCCGCCGGCCCCGGCAATGTCTATGGCGGAGACACCGGCTTTTTCCAGTAACCGGGCATCATTGCCACTGATACCAGCACCTGTTTCCTTGGCCATTACGGGCATGTCCAGGTTACGGGCGGTTTTCTCGATTTTTTCCAGGTATCCTTTGGTGTTCAGGTCTCCTCCGGGCTGGATGGCCTCCTGCAATGCATTTAGATGCACGGCCATTGCATCGAGGTCCATCATCTCCGCGGCCTGTGGTGCTTGTTCCAGCTGTGGAGCTCCTATGTTCCCTATTAACAGGGCGTCAGGTGCTTCTTCGCGGGCTACGGTGTAAGTTGATGCTAGTTCCGGGTTTTCAACTGCAGCTCTCTGGCTTCCCAGTCCCAGGCCGATTTTGAATTTTCCTGCAACACGGGCCAGTTTCCGGTTAACCTCTAATGATATGGGATGTCCACCTGTGATGGCGGTTATTATAATGGGTGCATCGATTCTTTTACCTAATAAAGATGTTGACAGATCTATTTCTTCTTGATCAACTTCTGGAATGGCCCTGTGGACCAGTTCAACATGGTTGAATCCTGTTTTTTTGTGGTACTCCACATCGCTATGGGTACATAAAAGCAAATGCTCTAATTTTCTATCTGAAATCATAATTTCTTTCCTTTTTGTCTAGTTTTAACTAATTT